>CAYPDN010000098.1:5679-11288 GCA_964409445.1 uncultured Granulosicoccaceae bacterium | reverse complement strand
GTGTTTTAAAAACAGGGGCTGAGAAGCAACAGTTGCTAGGAGATACTCGCTCTCGCAGAGCCAGTCATCGGGTTATCAATTTTAAAAATAGTCATTTGATACTCCTGCCTGTCGCCTATTGGCGGATGGGTAACACAACTCCGATACTACTCCGGTCAATTTTCAACTGCAAGCGTCTATTGCAGGAAACTTGTAGACAGGACACAGCTACAAGTGCATTTCGATACACTGCCTGAATTCTAAGTGCTATAGTCCAGAATCTGTTTTCAGGGGATTTTGAAATGGTCACGTCGTTCATCCTTTTAACTACAGACAGACTGAAAGTTAACGATGTCGCACAGCAACTTACCGAAATCAAAGGCATTTCAGAAGTTTACTCGGTCAGCGGTAACTACGATCTGGTGGTAATTGTTCGAGTGGCGTCTAACGACGAACTGGCAGATCTGGTCACGAATCGCTTCGTTGAAATCGATGGCATAGAAACTACCGATACGATGCTCGCTTTCAAGGCCTATTCAAAACACGATCTCGAATCGATGTTTTCGGTTTAACGGTCGTTACAGAAATTTCTCTAAAATTTAGTACAAAAGCAGCGCTCTGCTAACGCAAATCTAAATTACCTGGCCCTGATCCTTATCCTGATACAGGCCAGAGCTACGCTCGCTGGATGCGCTATGTGTAACAAACAATCACAGCTGCAATACTCAAACGAACCGGACTTAAAATTACTTGTCTAGGTACTGTGCCCAGACAACTACAAAGATAAACTGTCGTTTTGGCACAGTTTCAGTATCTTTTAATCGGTCGGGCATTACGCGACAAAATCATTAAATTACAAGGGTTTGTAATGATACAAACTAACAGCTTCCAGATTCCGTGGCGGCGAATAGATCAATTCAGCGTTCAGTCAGGCGGACAATTTCTCAAGTGCTTCCGAGTAGCTGCATTTTTTTTGCTTTGCCTGGTTTTGAACAACCCATCAGCAGCAACAGAAAATCCTGACACCTTCCCGATAGCTCGAGATGGTGACTTGCAGCAGCTTCTCGATCAAAGCCTGGAAGAATTGAATCTCTCTCAGATTCTTGAGAAAAACAGATTGTCCGTCACGCTGGTCGATATTACCGATATTGATCAACCAACCATGGCTAACGTTAACGGCGCTAATTCTTATTATGCCGCGAGTCTTCCCAAGCTGGCGATACTGCTGGCAGTGTACGAGGAAGCACATCAGGGAAATTTAACGCTGGACGAGTCTGTCCGGCAATCGCTTAAGAATATGATCCAAAAGTCCTCAAACAGGGATGCCACAAAACTCTATGAACTCGTCGGACCTGCTCGAATAGCAGAAATTTTACGTTCTGATCGTTATCGGCTATACGATGAGAAAACCGGTGGAGGTCTTTGGGTAGGGAAACCCTACGCAAAGCAAAATGTCTGGAAGCGCGATCCATTGTCGAACTTAAGCCATGGTGCCAGTGGCATACAGGTGGCGCGTTTTTATTATATGTTAGAACGCGGCGAACTGGTGCACCCGCAATATCGCGATGAGATGAAAAGTATTCTTGCCGACTCTTCAATAAACCATAAATTCATGAAAGGCATGAAAGATCATCGACCCACGGCAAAGGTGTTTAGAAAGTCAGGCACCTGGCGTGACTACCACTCTGACAGTGCGCTAATAGAGCGTGCCGACGGTCGCAAATATATTGCTGTGTGCCTTGCACAGGCAACCGATGGCAGCTCACTGTTGAAGCAGATTATTGTTAATCTGGATAAAGTAATCGACCAACATCAACCATTTTAGTATTGCCTGCCAATCTTTACTGCCCGGAGTGCTGCGCCGCAATTAATTTATGAATTCGCGCAGCCAGCGTTTGGTGAGCCACCGCTGAATTAACTCGTAGTACATTCGACTGCACGACCACCAAATAATGGTGTTCTGGGTTTTCAGCAGGTGCTTCAACGATTGCCAGTGAAGCAAGTATATTGAGTTTATTACCCTGATATTTACCGCAGCTGAAGCCCTCTTCAGGCTTGCAGCTATAGAGTGATCCTGTCTTAAAGTACACCGCATACGGGTGCAGGTTCGGGTGTGATGCATAGCGAATACGGCGCTCAGTAAGGTACATCAGGCGTTTCATCTCTGTGCTGGTAAACGGGTCGATCAGATTGCCGGTTTCCATCGCATACAGCAGCTTGATAAGTTCCCGAGGATTGCCGACACTTCTAATGCCCGGAACTCGTGCTTTGCCGGTGCGGGTAAAAAAACTACCCTGACGTAATTTTTCAGTATCAATACCCAGTTCGATCAGTGGCGAGTCCATGGCCTCTCTGAAAATATCACCGAGTGTCGATTTTTTGGTGTTGTTAAGAAAATTCTGACTCAATTCAGAGCTAACGGGATAGTCAGTACCGAAATGACTGAGCAGCAGCAACTCGCGCTGGATCATTGCCGCTGCCGCATTGGAACTCGGAGACAGCGCCCAGTCCAGGTATTCGTACAAATTGCCGCTGTCACCCGGTTTTATCGAGCGATATTCGAGCTTTTGTGCTTCAACATTCCAGAAACGCACTTTGTGATGATCTTTGATACTGAAGTCGTCTGCGACTACCTGAGTATTAAGCAGAACTTCTTTGCGGCGCTCTACGTCGTCAGGATATATATCTTTGAGCTTTTTAAACAACGCCAGTGCAACAAGAACTTTGCCTACACTGCCTACATTGGCAATATAACCGCCGTTATGTTCTGCGTATACAGGGTTGTTCTGATCACTGAGATCCAATACCGCAATACTATAGCGATCCGGTTCTGAAGGTATTAGTCGGGCGAGTTGTTTACTTAAATCTGTATTTGCCGGTGGCAGATCGTGTGACTGGCCTAACAGGCGCGGCACTACCCCGGCGTTATCCAGCATCGCACCTTGAAATAACTCCTTGCCTTGAACTTCACCTGTCTGTGACAGGCGATAGTATTCAAGCCGTCGAATGCCTGTTTCATCATAACCGTCTATCGGGTAACCGTAACTGAAACTGGTCAGTAAAAGTGAAACCACAAGTAGCGGTATACGAACCGTGGTTAGTAAAAAACTATTTTTAGTCATCATGCTTCTACTCTAATTTGTTTTACTAATCGGCTGCCGGGAAAGATCAACAACTGTCCCGGCATTTTTTAGCAAAGCCTCATCCATTTGCTGCAAACGTACCTCAAGCTTTCCCGACGGAGGATCAACCAGCGGGCGTATTTGCAGTGGCACAAATTTGTCCTGATAGAAAGCGAACTCTACATCGGCAATGGCATCTGGCTCGTCGCTAAACCAGCTGCCAACATTGGCGCTGAAATCAAGCAGTGCGCGCACGTTATCTGCGGACAATAGTACTGCACTGCCACTGGTCGGTACGCTGGCTGATCCGCCGCTATCGAGAAGCACACGCTTATACGGTGCTGTTGCACTAGCCATTCGCTCTACTGCTGCGGTATTTCGGTCGATGCGCAGGCTTTCTGCAGAAAGTCCATCCACACCTCCGGCCACACCTTCGTTTAACACAACGGATATCTTGTTGTCCTGACCATCGAAAACATCAGTGGTGACAAATACCCCGGACTTATCTGCGGCCACGCTTTTATGCAGAAGAATCGCGGTATACACGTGTTCAGGTTTATCCATACGTGCCTGGCGCCAACCAAAGGCACGCTCCGTAAACGGTGACGCCCATACTCGGCGCACTGACTCAATGATTTTATCGACACCAACGACATGCGGGACGGTTAAATTCAGACCTGCGCCGGTGAAGCCTGGCAGATCTTCTACATTGGTGTCACTGCGTACAAATACTCCGTAGCTGCCATCAGGCCCGAATTCGGATGTCATTTTATTAGTTAAGTCTTCGACAAACTCGGCATCCAGCTCTACTGTTAGAAACCAGTCGCGAAGTTCCGATAAAAAAGCTTCACGAAACGCGGCTTCTTCTGCACCGCTTAAGCTTGCCAGCTGCTGGTAGTTGCTTTTTATCCAGGAGAACATTGTTTGCCCGCTGGCATGTTTATTTTCGTCCAGCATTTTTCGAAAAGTACCAAACGGGATAGCCACACCTGGTGAGGTTTGCTGAGGGAACAATGCACCAAGTTCTGCAACCTTGGCAGCTTTTGGCCCGACGGTAACACCCGACGAATTTGTACTCAGCTCCCGAGTGGTCAGGGCGAGTGTCTGCGACAGATCGAGTTTGGTTTCATCGACTCTGATCAATACATCGCTATTAGTTTGTTCGATACTGACTGCGGCATCTGCAGCGTTTGGCTCGGCGAGCGCTATCGACACAACACCACCTTTACTTGCCAACAGTTCAACATACCGTCCCTGCTGCTCACCCAGACTTGTCAATAACTCTCGACTGACAACAACATTGGGTACACCAAGGTTTCGCGCCAGCAGTTGTACGTGTGAGAGCTGGTTGCCTTCAAACGCTGTTAGCAAACCATTCACAGGAGGAAGATCAGCCAGAGTTTCCGGAACCACCAGGATCACCTCTTTCGGTGCCAGATCCAATGATGCGAGACTTTCCGGCGTATGCAGTACACCACGCGCTATCCCCGGGTTTAACGGTCGCAATCCATCGCTTATCTGTTGACCAAAATATTGATGCTGTACCCCGCCGAGTCTTGCCGCATCTGCGGTTAATACTTTTAGTACGGCGGAATAAAAAAACAGCGGAGAACCGCGCAGTCGATCTGGCACGAATTCGACCGCCAGGTGTTCGATATCAGCAAAGCGCTTGACTTGCTCCTCGAAAAAAAACTGTACCCGCCGTTCTGACCAGACAGGCACTCGCGATAATTTACTCAAGGTATCCTGATAATCAGCAAGTTGTTTGTTTTTACTGGTTAAAGCGTTGCGAACGGTGTCGTTTGCCTGCTGCTGCTCCGGATCGGTTAACAACCCCACTGCATACAACATGTCTTGTGAACCGAGTAATAACTGCATAAGCTGAGCACGACTTAAAGTATCGAGCCCTTGCTGGATAAGAACACTGCCGATGGCAAATTGTGCCTGTTCAAGTTTGGCGACAGTGCTAAACCGAGCCGCACGGTCGCGGGACTCGAGCTCTATAGTTTTACGGAGCTTTGCGGCCAGTTGACCAAGTAGCTGGAAGCGCTCAAAGTCACTGTTGGCATTAAGGGAATTTACAGCAACCTCTGCAACTTCATCATCGCTGCCATCAGCAAGCGGTGTAAGCACATCCGCTACAGCATCAACGCTAAACAGTTTATCTATACTATCGGCGAGATTCAGCATATTGTCATACTGGTTTGCCTGCTGATTGTTGGCAGCGAAATCCCGCACTCGCGTGGCATCCGTGGAATCCAGTCTTCCATGTATCTTGTTACGCAAGCTGGTAAATTCGGGATAAGCCTTATTTATACTGGAAGCCGAGTTGCGGATACTTGTCTGCAGTTGCTGATCGGCATTGTCACTGGGCAAGTGCTTTGTGGCCTCCATTATCAGTAGATACTGTTCAGCAATCGGGCGTCCGTCTGCTGTGAGGTGACCAATTATTTCAGCTGCCACGCGCCGTTCATCTTCACCTTGAAACGCACCACGATAAAAGCGGGC
>CAYPDN010000098.1:0-5579 GCA_964409445.1 uncultured Granulosicoccaceae bacterium | reverse complement strand
GGCAAAACGCTGCCATCATTGCAAAACCACCTTAAGCGTAAAAATGGTCCGCGCGCATTGACCTTCATGTCCTGCACCAGCTGCTGGTAGGTTTGTACCTGCTCTAATTCGGCAGGTGATCTCGCTGCAGTGTCAGCTGCGTTTACTAAGCCAATACCGCCTGTAAGCAGTGTGAGGATTAAACTTAAAACGCGTATATTCATCGGCTTGCTCTTGAATACCAAAAATGACGTTACCACTGGTATTACGGGGAATCATAAAATAGCATCTATCGTTAAAAATCGTATCATACAATTCTTGCTAAGTACGTTTGCGATCCTGCTCAGCAACTGGTTTGAGCGTTTTTTCGTGAACTCAATCCTGAATATTCTAAGTCTGCGTAGTATTGCTGCAGCCACGCGTTATCGGGGAAACTCTGTTCAAATAGATAAAATGTATGGCAGCAGTTTCAGTTGTTGCTGAGGTATCGCAGGATCAGCGATATTATTTGCGCCACACATAGTAAAAACCAATAGTGCACCGTACAGCTGTGATGCTTAGAGATTTACAGACGGACATGTTTATTAAAACAATAAATCAACGAATGGTTACCATTCGGATACGTTAGCTAAAAGCTCTGCTTAGGGTGACAACGGCGGTTCACTGTCTGTTTGCTGGCCAGTCAGATATCGATACAACGCAGCCTGCCGATTGACCAGAGACTTTTCAGGCGCTGGAAGCGCGCTGTCTTTTACCACCGACAAACTATAGTAGCGCCAGTTTGAGCTATCCACGCGACTGAAAAATACAATAGTCTGCAGATCGCCAGTGCCAAAAAGTTTGACTGGTCCAATTCGCACTGGTCGGACGTTTTGGCTAATCACAGCTAACTGATCCGCTGTTGCTGTAATCTTTTTCATACTGAAGACATTGACACCCCAGGAACGCGTGTCATTCTGAGCAAAGTAAAGGGTTTCTCCGCTGAGTATCTCTTTTGCAGAAAAATCACCTCTGGTGGATTTTTTATTCTCTGACTGAAGCGCGTTAGCATTAGTGACAAGCTCACGCCAGTTGTCATCTGTGGTAGACCAATACTTAACCGCTTCTGTTTTTGAAACAGCACCGAACCTGCCAGCCAAATCCTCAACATTGCCACTGAATGAGAAAGTCGCTGCAATGGAAACTGACAATAACGCCGGTGCATCCGTCGAAATATGACATGCGGACGGTAGTCGCGATAGCTTCTTCCAGATACCGACATTGGGAGGTTCGCCGACATCTGCAAACGTCGGAAATGGAGTTGCACTAGCCTGATTCGGGCAGACCGGTTGTTGCTGTGCAAATACTGCGTTGGTGAAAGCTGTGCTAACACACCATAGAATTAAGCAGCATAATCTGGTCGCGCTTTTAACAAGGCTATAAATACGATTCTCCATTGTTAACTATTATTCCGAACAATCCAGTCTGACGCATTATCACGTCCGGAGCAGAATTTTGGTGGCGGAACAATCTACTTTTTTAATGTGTGCCACTCCTTAGACCAGATTCTACGATGAAAAAATGGAAACTTCACCAATTCCTCCAGCAGAGAAATAGTAAACACCCAGGTGACCGAAAGCTCCAGAACCAGAACAAAACACGCTGTGAGCGGCACCATGAACAACCAGTTCGCCGCTAAGTGTATGTTCATCGAAGATTTACTATCACCTGCGGCACGAAGAACATTGCCACATATAGCATTGCTAACACGAGGGAACGGAACCAGTAAGAGAATTGGCAGAAAACTCAGCAATGCGGTGCGTGTTTGTTCTGCTAAATCTGCATAAATAAAGCGGCTAGCATATATAATGATTGCATAAGCTATTGCTACGATTATGGCGGCGATAAAAGCTCCGCGCCAGGCACGACTTAAAAATTCATCAAGTTCCGCCGGAGTCAGTGACTTACCCAGTAACTGAGCAACGAATATCCCTGTTGCCTGAGTCCATGTATAACTCAATTGCCCGGCAATACGTACCCAGGGTAAAATTAAAGTAATAGCTGCAAACTGATAAACGCTTAAGTTGGCGTAAATTGCCACAGCTATTTGATTGGCAAATGTCATGCTGATGAAAGTGGCAGCGATTGGCCAGGAGAATTTAAACTGTTTGCATATTGCCACGCTCAAGCTTTCGTCAATCCAACCTGTGACTTCAGAAAACAATCTATACGATCGATAAAACATCGCAGCGAGATACAGAAGTCTCATCGCCACGCCCGTAAACGTACCCCATGCCGCACCGACGATGCCCATTTCCGGGAAACCGTAGTACCCAAAAATCAGAACGATGCTCACAACAATATTTATCGGTGCTGATAGCAAAAAACTATAGAACGCAATCCTGGTTCGGCCGCATCCATTAAAATGGCTGGTGAGTACACTGCTTAAGGCTTCGGCCATAATCACCAGCAGGAACACTGATAAATATTCAGCAGCATTTGCAGCAATTTGCGGTGTGTGGGCCATCATGTTTAGCAGTGGCTGACCAAACGCCACCGCTAGTACGATGCCGACTACAGCAAGCAATACGTTGATTATCAATCCGCTATAAAAAGCCGTCTTAAGTTCCAGCGGATCTTCAGTGCCAAAGGCTTGCGCCACTTTAATTTGCATCGCGTTGGCAAATGCAAACGTAACTCCCAATAGCATGCCGGAAATCACACCGGCAATTCCGACAGTAGCAACAGCTTCTTCGCCGAGTGACGACACCAGGTACAGGTCGATAATGATGAGTGAGAACATCATTACCGCACGCATAGCCATAGGCCATGACATCTCGAAAATCTGACTGGTGGAAGGAGTTTTGTAGTCGAGCTGAGCGGTCATTTAGTAATGCATGATACAGACAATCATCTTACCCTCGTGACGGAAAGTAGTATGACAGCAACTTCACGTAGACAAACAGCTCAGTATTTTGCGGCTGGTGTTGATTGACAATAATTCGCAACTAACGACCTCAAATCAGGACATTTTCACGGATATACCCATGGCGAGCGATTATAGTGGAATATTAAATCTTTCTATCGCTCGGAAATTTCTTTCAAAGCTTCAAACTGATGGAGCCATGTCTGTATTGGGCGCAACTCATCTGGTCGGACCCGGTAGTATCTGAACTTACCTTCTTTTCTTTCCGTTACGATATTTACCTTCCTTAAAACACCGAGATGCTTTGAGACGGTTGGCTGCGACCATTCAACAGCCTGGACCAACTCATTTACGGTCAATTCCCTGATTAGAAGTTGCTCTATTAATTGACGGCGTTTGGGCTCTCCGATAGCGCTAAATACGTCACTTGTGGTTTTTAATCTGGCCATGGCAATATTATATTCCTATATGAGAATATGTAAACGCCATTGATTCAGATTTTCATTTCAACTTTTGCAATGTGACAAGTATCAGGAAATATCCGCTTTTAGCTGACAGCTACGGTCATGCCGGCCAGCCAGAGATAACCAGATCAATCCATCGAACGGGTGAATTAGTAGCGCAGACTGTTACTGCAAAAGATTGACAATCCGATCTATGGGCAGTCGGCATATTTTATTTCAAACTATGATAATGTTTTCATGATTCCAGCTGGAGCCTATGCGATGAACACTGCAACTGACATCTCGCAGTACCCGAGTTACGAAGTGCCTCTCGATTACTCTGCCGAGGAATGGCAGGCACGCGTCGAATTGGCGGCTTGCTATCGCCTCGCCCACCACTATGGCTGGACAACACTGGTCTACAACCACATCACTGCTCGCATTCCTGGCACCGAAGATTTACTGATTAATCCATTCGGCCTGATGTATGACGAGATCACTGCATCCAATCTGGTGAAGATAGACATCGAAGGCAACAAACTTTGCAATAGCCCACACCCGGTCAATAAAGCAGGTTATGTAATTCACTCCGCCGTACACCAGGCGCGACCTGATTTTCAGTGTTCTCTGCACACTCATTCCGAACAAGCCGAGGCACTGGCCTGTGTTAGTACCGGTTTTATTCCGATGACACAAACAGGCTGCATGTTTTACGAAAGAGTTGGTTATCACGACTTTCAGGGTATTGCACTGGATGAAGCAGAACGTAAAAGCCTTATTACTGATTTAGGTAAAACCAATCATACACTGGTACTTAAAAATCATGGCGTGTTGGTATGTGCACCTAATATTCCATGGGCAATCAGTCGGATGTATAGCTTCGAAATGGCGTGTCGCAGCCAGCTAAAGGCAATGGCATCCGGCGCTCCACTGAATAAACTGAGCCATGAAGTAATGAGTCATACCCGTGATCAATTTGAAAGCGGCGATTCCGCCGCCGGTGCCGATGTTTTGCTGCCTGAATGGCCGGCGTGGTTGCGTATGCTTGACCGGCAGGATCCTGGCTGGCGAACTTAGTACAGCAACAAGCGCTAACCACCAGTCAGATCAATCGTTAACCCCGGCTTCGGAGTTTCAATGACACCGGTAGCCACCGCCCGCTCAGCGGGCTCGGCCATGGGTTCGTTAGTTAGCGCAAACGTGCCCCAGTGCATTCCTATCGCACGCTTCGCACCGACATCCTGCACCACTTGCGCCGCTTCTTCAGGAGTCATATGGGAGCTTTTCATAATCCAGCGTGGATCGTAAGCTCCTATTGGTACCAGGGCAACATCTACCTGCCCCAATCTCTGTGCAATAGTTTTAAAGTCATTCGAGTAACCGCTGTCACCAACAAACAATGTTCGCAAACCTGGTGAATCGACGAGAAATCCAGCCCACAGAGTTTTATTGCGATCCAGTGGGCCTCGGCTACTCCAGTGTTGCACCGGCACAGCATGCACCGTCGTGTCACCAATTTTTTTGTTGTCCCACCAGTCAAGTTCAGTCACATCACTAACACCTAGTTTTGTAAACCACGACTTGAGCCTTAAAGGCACGTAGTAATGTGGCGGCTTGTCAGGTTGCTTTGCCTGCAATGCTTTGACAGTGGCTTTGTCGAGATGGTCGTAGTGGCTATGCGAGATCAGCACAATATCGATCTCAGGCAACTGATCGATGGTCATAGCAGGCGGAGTAGTACGCTTTGGGCCGGCAAAACTTACCGGTGACGCACGATCGGAAAAAATAGGATCAGTCAATATATTCAACCCATCCACCTGTAGTAAAAATGTACTGTGGCCAATCCAGGTAACCTGTGCGGCAACGGGGTTTGCCAGCTTTTCAAGCTGTGGCGGTTCAATATGCAATTTTAATGGCGTCACGTCAGGCGCTTCGCGCTGCCACTTGATTAAATCACCAATCGAATTTTCAATGGCTTTACCGTTAGAGTTGGTAAAGGTCCCGTCTTGCAGATGGTGTGATGGTGCGTTGCCATCTAACTCAATGGAACCGCTGCAACCGACGATCATGGTCACTATGAAAATAATGTAGAGGTGCCGCATCATCCCATTCACATTCAAGCTTTATTTTCTAACCATTTTTCAACGGCGCTACTAATTTCTCGGCAACGAGATCATGTAACACACTCATGTATCCATGGCTGCGAGCACGCTGCGATGCATCGGATGTTATAGCCACCGTCAGCGACATAT
>CAYPDN010000097.1:0-11416 GCA_964409445.1 uncultured Granulosicoccaceae bacterium | reverse complement strand
TTCCACTGACAAAAACTATTTTTAGTGCAGAGATAATATTTTGATAAATTAGTTATAACAATATTATAACAACGCGATTAAGCGACATTAAAGCGCCAGCGATTAGCGCATCGAATATCATTTTGTAAGTCGTCTGTAACACGAGTGTCTTCTCTGTGTAACAGTGTGCGTAAGCAATTACCTTTTCTTTCTCGACGAACTCGTCAATCAAAAAGTTCCCATCTCGAGCATGTGGATTTTGTAAGCAACATACGTCATCTCTGGCGGTATCGTGGCACCCGTTCTGCAACTTCGTTACACAACTTTACTTTTATCAAGCTTGACTATGTTTCCTTCACGCACGTAGTCACCAGGACCAATATAAATGTTTTTCAACAAGCAAATACTTCAATTCTCAACTGCCTCTGCGATGTCTATCGGTGTCGCTATTTGTGCCACAATAATTTCCTTACAAGCTGGACCTGCGTTCGCCCAACGGCCTGTATGTTCTTCACCTTCGTTCGATTCAGATGGTGATGGCTTTGGCTGGGAAAACAACCAAACCTGCCTGGTCAATTCCGCCGCCTCAACAAACAACAGTGGAAACTCCTCAACAAGTGGAGCTTCGAGTCACCCTGCCTGTATTTCTGCATCAAGTGATCCTGATGGTGATGGATTTGGTTTTGAAAATAATCGCTCATGCAGAGTGACCAGCTCTGGCGTACAGCAAAATACCCCGGCAGTCAGCAGTACAACAAGCAGCAGCACACATCCGGAATGTCGAAGTAATGCCTCAGACCAGGACAACGACGGCTTTGGATTCGAAGATGGCGCAAGCTGCCGCGTAACATCAAACAGTGTTGCACCTTCGGCGGCAATATCCCCAACACCGGGAGTAGCTCCTCCCCCGGTTGCAGCCGCTACTGCGGGCTTCAGTAATGGACACCCGGTTTGTTTAACCGACGCCAGTGATGCTGGCAACAACGGATTCGGGTTTGAAAACGATCGTACGTGTGTCGTGACGGGAGCGACTGCAACGCGCAACCGGCCGTTGCTGAATCAGCGTAGTTGTATACCCTGGCTTGAGATTGGATACGGCAACTACAAGTTGCAGAACAATGTCTGGAACGCAAGTGCCGTATTCAGCAACAATTGGTCGCAATGTATCGAGCTTCAGGGAAGCCCGGGCAACTATGTAGCCAGTTGGGATTACAACTGGTTACAGCGCAACGAAGGAAACGAGTTTGCAGTTAAGTCTTACCCGCAGGTTTATTACGGTCGCAAAACCAGATACAACCTTTCAGGCACAGTAGCCGAAACAGGTCTGCCGCAGCCAACAGACAACCTATCGCAATATCAGGTTCAATATGATTTTTCAGAAACCGGTATTGTAGAGCGTAACGTTGCACTGGAATCCTTCTTTCATACCAGTTGCGAAGCAGAAGAGCACAACAAGCAATTTGAAATGATGGTTTGGGTAGGTATACCGAACATTCGTACCCCGGGTACACAAGTCACCAGCGCCACGATTGATGGGCAAGGCTGGGATGTCTATGTAAACACACAGCTACCCTGGGCGTATGTTGCGTACGTTGCACAAAATCCCAGTAACCGCGGCACACTGAACTGGAATGCGTTCGTCGACTGGTCCAGAAACGTAGGACCAGCATTTGGGGTGCCTGCAATGGCGCGCAATACCTGTATGGGTGCCATCGAAATTGGTACTGAAACATTTTGGGGTACAGGAACCTTCACTCTGAACCGATTTCAGGTCAACCGCAGGTAGTGAATTGGTTTTAACGATAATTAAGCATGCCGCATCGCGGCATGCTTAATGTTCAAACAATATGAAGTATTAGTGACAACATCAAGGGTACTGCTTGTCATTAAACATTCGATTCGAGCGCTAACAAAAATCCGATTAACAATAGCAAGCTATCCACACCAATTTACACGTTTATAAAATTCGGCTTTTACTCGCTCTATCCACTCAGGCTTCTCTGCCTGGGTTATTAATCCCGCAGCCACACCTTGATCAACATAGGGTTCAAAGCTATTGGTTAGCGTCTGTACTAAGTTATCTGGCGATATCCCCAATGCGTCACAGGTTGCAGCCAGGTTTAAACCATCTCTCTCCATGTAGATATGCATCTGTTCATGGCTAATGCCAAGAAATTCCTCGAGCACAGACTGGATCGGCGAATGACCTCGATGCAAATCAAGTCCGTCAATACCACCTGCTGTAACTACCAGATCTTCAAGATCGCTTAATCGATCTACCGCTCCCTTAAACGGAACACCATAGCCTTTTCCTCTGGCGGTGATGTTGGTAAGAATCTCACCAGTACGATTGTTTGAAATCAGATTTCCCCACTGAAACCAGCTGATTAATAGATTATTTAGAGACAGTGTGTCATAAAGTCTTTGGAGTTGTTACTCGGACCCCCAAAACCTTATCAGCCCGACTATAACCTTTCGAATAGAGTTCACTTGCCAATCAAGTCAATCTTGTCGCAAATATGCTATTCCGGTTCTCTTTACACGGTTATCTTACAAAGCACATCTCCCTTGAAAGCCCAAGCCCTGTATGGCAGTTCCCTCCCAATCAACAGGCACCCATAAATACGGTGTGCTATTCGTCTTTGCGGCTGGGGTTCTCTGGTCAACGGTCGGTCTCGGCATTCGACTGATTGAAGAAGCCACTGTCTGGCAGATATTGCTTTATCGCTCTCTTAGCATGTCGCTCTTTCTCTACGTGGTTATTCGTCTGCGCTCGGGTGAAAGCCCGTTTGCACAGTTACGCCGAACCGGATTTCCTGCCGTCATCGCCGGCCTTGCGCTGGTGGCAGCCTATTCAGGCGGGATCTACTCAATCCAGAACACCTCGGTTGCAAACGCGATGCTGCTATTTGCAACTGCTCCTTTCATGACAGCGGTTCTTGGATGGATTGTTTTGAAAGAACCAGTGCGCGCTGCCACCTGGATTGCTATTGCGGTCGCCCTTGGAGGTATCGCCATCATGGCTGCTGATAAATCCGGTAGTGTTGTCTTAAAAGGCAGCCTTGCAGCCCTTGGGTCTGCATTCGGGTTTGCGGTTTTCACTGTAGCATTGCGTTGGGGCAGAACAGTGGAAATGCTGCCCTCGGTGTTTCTATCAGGTCTGTTCGGTTTTGCTATCACCTTTGGCATATGCCAAATCGCCGGGCTTTCAATTGCTCTAACCCTGAACGATGGCAGTGTTGCCATCACAATGGGGGTCTTTCAGGTCGGGGCCGGTCTAATTCTTTATACATTAGGTTCGCGTAGCCTGCCGGCTGCGGAGCTCGCCTTGTTGTCCCTGGCTGAAGTTCTGCTTGGCCCTTTATGGGTGTGGCTCTTCCTCGGGGAAACAGCGAGCGTCAATACGCTAATCGGTGGCGCCGTGTTACTTGCAGCGATCGCTGGAAATGCGCTTTCAGGCAAACGTCGCAAGCCGCCTGCGATCACTACACCATAGGATTGCACAATGAGAGAAGGGGCTAATTTATAACCGCAGGATTTGCAAAGCATGTTTAACAAAACGAGGTTACGACACCAATCTGATTGAGTGTCATTTCCTGCAGCGCTCCACTGGTCGTCTCTAAGATAGTGCGTGATCACATTTCCTTGTACACATAGAGGATATATTGTATTTACACAGGGACCGTACCCTGACGAGATCACTAACTCACCATGTGTAATAATGAACACTGACCCGCAGCAACTGGCAACACTCAAAGAAATGGCAGTGGCAATTGCAAAGGCTGCCGGAGGAACCATACTAGAGTACCGGGTACCTGAAATTGCAGTTACACAGAAAGACAACAATACTCCTCTGACGGAAGCGGACCTTGCTGCCAACAAGTACATTGTCGAACAACTCGACCGCATAGATCCGAACATACCGGTCTGCACCGAAGAAACCTGTGAAAAACAAACAGATGAACGTAAAACCTGGCGCACTTACTGGCTGGTCGACCCACTCGACGGCACACGTGAGTTTCTCAATCAAAACGGTGAGTTCAGCGTCAATATCGCGCTGGTTCATAACGGCAAACCAGTTTTGGGGGTCGTACATGCACCAGTACTTGAAATCACCTATTGGGCGACTCTGGGTGATGGAGCATGGAAACAGGCTGATGGATGCGAAGCGCGAAAAATAAATGTACGCCAGGTAACAGACGATAAAATCACAGTAGCCATCAGCTGGGCAAAACAACTTAGCCCTCAATTGCAGAAGTTTCTTGATAATCTGGGCGAGCATAGCCAGCTACGCATGGGAGGTGCGTTGAAATCGTGCCTTGTTGCAGAGGGCCGTGCAGATGTTTATCCGTGCTTCGGTCCAACCGGTGAATGGGATACCGCTGCCGCACAGTGCATTGTTGAAGAAGCGGGTGGTAAGATGGTCGATACGCAGTTAAACGCACTCAGATACAACACACGTGACTCACTGATAAATCCGGATTTTTTTGCACATGGTATAAGTGATCGTTGCTGGCCTGACTACCGCTAGTGGATGGCCGGAGATGACATGTTTTATGCCGCACCAACCTGCGTCTGTATCGGCATTTTGTCATCGGGACGTATCGCTATCATCGCTTCAAGTTCTTTACGGACTTCAATATAACCATCGTCTTCAAAAACATTTTCAGCTCATGCGGGTGCATCATACTTAGTGTACGGGCTGTCGCCCGGGCCAATGTATTCACCCAAACATGCGGCTGGGGCCACTGATCTGTTCATCCTCTTTGCGAATGGATCCCCACACCATCCCGATCCCATCTACCAACATCATCGGCATTGAACTGTTTATCTGGTTGATCCGGCAGTTGATCCGGCACCCTGCAAAATGCCTCACAGTCTGACTTTACCACCCGATACAGGCAGCACACGGCAGCCTCTATCCAATAATCTGAATTTCTCTGCTATATGTTGTCAGGCTTTCGTGACCGGTCTCGGTGATTAACACATCGTCCTCTATACGAACACCAATCTCATTGCTTCTATACAGACCGGGCTCAACTGTAATTACCATACCCGGCTGCAACGGCGTGGTGTTACCTGCCATGACTTGCGGCGCTTCATGAACCTCACGTCCAAGGCCATGTCCTGTCTTATGCAGAATCATGTCAGCATAGACTGACCTGGCAAGTACTCCGGTTGCAGCTGCATCTACAGATTCAACTGCTGCCCCCGGTTTTGCCGCCTGCTTACCTTTGTCATTTGCAGTTTTAACCGTTTCATAGATGGCAGCATGTTCATCAGGCACATGATCACAGAAAAACGTGCGGGTGATATCGGCATGCATTACGCCATAGCTTGCACCAAAATCTATCAACAAAGCCTGACCGGATTTAAGTTTTCGATCTGACGGGTGACCATGTGGGTTGGCAGCTTCTGCACCAGCCAGCACAATCGGATCAAATGCAAAACCTGCAGCCCCGTGGGACAGCATCGCACTTTTAAGTTTTGCTGCTATGGAAGATTCTGTATCACCAGTACGAGTTTCATGTATTACTTCTGCCAATGCAGTTTCACTGATTTTGATTGCCCGGCGAAGATCACTGATTTCCTCAGGACCTTTGCAGATACGCATTGGTATCAGTGCGTCATCAGCGTTGAGTAATCGATCCTCAGGCCAGTGCTGCCGCAGTGCCATAAACTCTGCTGCTCGCATGCGCAAGCCTTCAACACCCAGCACACAACCTTTAAGTTCAGAAGCCAGAGCAGCAAAGGCCGCCGCCGGACCGTCTTCATCTGCCCAGTAACTGGTGACAGCGTCCGGCATGTCTTTAGACCACTGCAGCCGCTCAAGGGCAGGAATAACGGCGTGTTGCCGACCATCGCGAGACAACACAAAAAGTGTTGGCCTCTCCATCAAATGCAAATCGACACCAGTGAGATAGCTGAAGTTTGGTCCGGGCACAAATGCCACTGCATCTATGTTTGAACTGGCTAAAAGCCTGCAGGCTCGTTGTTGTCTGGCTTTAGTTTCTGTCATGTTTTTATCGTACTTACCTAAGGAACCTCTGATCAATTTAGATCAGGTTACTCGATTGCCTGATTGTTGATATTGCGGTGATTCCCAGAGATTATTCTGTAGTATGTCCGCTAACACTTCGACTGCCGCACGCACATCGGACTCCGCAATATACAGTGGAGCAAAGCCGAATCGCATAACATTTGGAGCGCGAAAATCACCAATAACCCCTCGATCAATCAACGCCTGCATTGCAGCGTAACCGTGATCGCACGCAAAGGACACCTGGCTGCCGCGTACGGTACTGTCTCTCGGGCTGATGAGTGTCAATTCAGCACAGGATTTTTCTACTTCTTTTATAAATAGCTCAGACAGTGTAATTGAGGCTGCGCGGACGTCAGCTACTGTTACCGAGTCCCATATTTTCAACGCCTCTTCCAATGCTGCCAGCTGGATCACCGGTGGTGTCCCGACACGCATCCGTTCGATATCTGACGCAGGCATATAGTTTGGTTCAAATGCGAACGGCGCTTTGTGCCCGAGCCAACCGGACAAGGCAGGTTTTGCAGATGCAGCAAGATCCGGTCTTACATAAATGAATGCAGGTGCACCCGGTCCACCATTGAGATACTTATAACTGCAGCCCACTGCAAATTCGCAATTGGATGCTGCAATATTTACATCTACTGCACCGGCACTATGAGCGAGATCCCAAACCATTATCGCACCTGATGCATGCGCGGTTTTGGTGATGTTGTTCATAGCGTGCCTGCGGCCTGAGCGATAATCGATCTCTGTTAACATGACTACTGCAATAGATTCGTCAATTGCATCAGCCACCTCTTCAGGAGCAACTAATTTTAGTTCATACCCCTGGTCTATAAGATCCACCAGGCCTTCTGCCATATAAAGATCAGACGGGAAGTTACCGCTATCTGATAAAATAATTTTTCGCTCAGGCTTCATAGCCAAACCCGCTGCCAGAGCCTGAAAGACCTTAATCGATAGCGTATCTCCCATCACAACTGAGCCATCTGGCGCACCGATGAGCTTTGCGACCTGATTGCCAACACGAACCGGCTGCTCCATCCACTGGCAGGTATTCCAGCCCTTAATTAGCTGGCCACCCCACTGTTCAACCACTGTATTTTGCACAACCTCTGCCACACCCTTTGGCAATGGCCCAAGTGAATTGCCATCGAGGTAGATCAACCCTTCAGGAATATCAAACAACTCTTTTACTGGTAGCTTCATTATAATCTTCCGCGCACGCTCCACAGCTCTGGGAATAGCTCCACTTCCAACATTTTGCGCAAGTATTTAACACCACTGGTACCACCAGTACCGCGCTTAAATCCAATGATTCTTTCAACGGTGGTTACATGATTAAAGCGCCAGCGACGAAAATAATCTTCAAGATCAACCAGTTTTTCTGCAAGTTCGTAAAGCATCCAGTATTCAGTTGGCTTTTCGTAGATGATAACCCAAGCATCTTCTATCTCTTTGTTACACTGATGAGCATCATTCATTTTGAACGCTTCATCGGGAAACGAAACCTTCAGTTCCAATTCAACCACACGCAAAGCAACATGATAAAGAGACGGTTGTGCAAGTTCTTCATTTAACCTGGCAAGCGAATCTGGCCGGTGTTCATGCACTTTTAACATTGCACTGTTACGGTTGCCTAGCAGAAATTCTATCAAGCGGTATTGATGTGACTGAAAACCGGACGATGCACCGAGCTCATCACGAAACATACTGTAATCACTGGGTGTCATTGTGCGCAGTACATCCCAGGCATTGTTTAGTTGCTCAAATATTCGAGCCACCCGCGAGATCATCTTAAAAGCCTCTCCAAGACGGTTCTCTGTTAAATGTTCACGTGCCGCATTCAACTCATGCAGTGCAAGGCTCATCCATAACTCTGAAGTTTGATGTTGAATTATAAACAGCATTTCATCGTGAGCCAGTGAAAGCGGAGACTGTGATTGCAACACCTTATCAAGGCCCAGGTAATCTGAGTAGCTCATGTCATCTTTAAACGACATTTTTGCACCGTCTTCCGCAGGATCAAATGTATTAGTCATACTTGAAGTATCTCGCGCGTTAGAGTTCCGTGCATATCCTGCAACGATGTGATTACATTAAAGTGATGAAGGCTCGGCTCGTACACCGAATGAACCTGTGCACCTTTAGCAGACCAGCATTCCGCTATCATTCGTGTTTGCCGTAAAAACTCGGGGCGTTCATGATCTCAAACTCTTAACCGAAACTTTTATTATAAATGACTCGCACAAATGACATTATCACATTCCGCAAAACCCATCGCATTCAGATGCTTGTACATATGCCAACCTTACTGACCATATGCTTCATCATATACAGGCGGACTTGTCCTAACGGGAATCACCAGTGCTTCTAATATCAATTTCAATTACATGTAATCCACACTGATGTAACGGGCCGAGAGGAACTCCCGCCACGGGTGAGTGTCTTTTTAAATCGACGCTGCGAAGACAGCTATTTCATCAGCACTATTTGCCTCTCAGCCTCTGTAAGTTCCCCGTCATCGTCCATCCAGACAAACTTAAACGTCCCGGCTTCATCAACTTTGGCTTTAAATTCAAAGTAAGGATTCGCAGCAAGCGCAGGATCGATATCGCAACTGAAAACCATCTCGCCATTAAATTCACAGGTGAATTTGTTGATGATCTTGCGCGGAATTACTGTACCTTCTGAATCCTGCCGCAGACCTGACTCCATCTTGTGACCAAGCAGAGTTTTAATGGTGATGACATCACCGGCTGTCGCTAGTGCCGGAATTGTAATTCTTGGTCTGGCCATAATATTCTCAGTGCGTTATTCGCCAGGGATTGAAATTGTCACGTTGTTACTCGTTTGGTAGATACTGCCATTGCTGAGCCGCGCTACAGCGATCACATTCTGCGTTCTGGCAAGTCTTATTCGAGTGGATGCTTTGGCTTCACCACTTAACGGACTGAAGTTAAACGTAACCACCGCAGGGACTGGATTACCATCGGCAAGTATCATAATCGAGTTGACATAATCATCTGCGGTCATCGGACTTTCTACTAAAACAGAGATCGGAACACTATTACTAATTTGCGCTACCTCAGGGGTAGTCAGTTTGAGCACGCCTTTATCAATATCACGACCACCAGTGAATTTTTCTATCGCGTGGCGTACATCGTCTGTTGATGCAATAACACCATCAACGCCGAAAAAGGCAGTCGCTGCAGCACTTGCACTGCCGGTCAGGAATTTTCTTCTGGTTAATTGCAATTAGACTCTCCCTCGTTATCGATTTCAGTGCGGTTTAACAACATCAACATACTCTTCAGGCCTGTCTGTAGCAGGCACCTGCCTTCGGTTCACGGACTAATTGCACGAGTATAGAGCCCAAATTCACAGTCGCTTAGAAAAAAAGACTGGCGTTGACCTCACAAAACATCCGGACTGGCAGTTCCCATTACTTTGAAATGAGCGCAGAATGACGCAGTTTAAACCCGCTTAAGAACAGGCCAAAATCAGATGAGTAATGAAACCGAAAAACCCGTCGAAATCCCGTTCCGGGTTCAGCAAGTGGAATCAGAAGGACGCAAGTTCGCTGAAAAATATCTGTTCCCACAGATGCAGCAGGCCTATGACAACGGTGCCGACCCCGACTATGCACTTTTTGCATTGATGGAATGCGTTTCCCGGATAATACAGGCGCGACATGGCGGCAACCTCTCGACAGCAGCAGATGACCTTGAGCATATGGCAAAAAGCTATGCTGAAAGCTGGCGGCTCTACGAAAAAGGCTGAATCTGCATTCCCATCCGAGACCACACAGACTGTATATTAAAGATCTAACTCGGCCACAATATATACAACATCGCATCGGGTGGATTCACGACCCGGCCAGCATGTGAATTTTGTGTCGAGGAAAACAATGCATTAACTCGCCTGGAGGCGTAGTGTCAAACTATTCCAACATTATCTGCGAGTTGAAATGACGCAGCGACAGCAACCTTCTACAGCTCCAATTTCTACCGGTTTTGACAAAAACCCGGCTCAGTCGTTTTCGCTACACGCTGATGCCTATACGCAGTCCAAATGGTTTGCCGCAGACAAGCAGAATATTATCGGTCGAAGCTGGCAATGGGTTTGTCATGTAGAGAAAACCCGCAAACCAGGTTCATTTACCACGGCGGAAATCGCCGGACAACCGATTGCAGTGGTGCGCGATAAAACTGGTGCGCTGCGAGCATTTTATAACGTCTGTAAACATCGCGCGCACCAACTGCTCTCAGGTGAAGGACAGACATCCCTTATAGTTTGCCCCTACCATGCATGGGCATACAAGCTTGATGGTCAGCTTCAGGGTGCACCACACACTCAAAATTTGACTCAATTTAATAAGGACGAAATCTGTCTTGATCAGATACAGGTAGAAGAATTCTGTGGGTTTGTATTTGTAAACCTGGATCCCAACGCTGCCTCCCTGGCTAAACAATCTGGCAACCTTGAAGCTGAAATTATGCACTGGGCACCGGACGTAGCAGACCTGACTTTTGGCTGTCGATTGTCATATGATATTAAATCAAACTGGAAAAATGTCGTCGACAACTTCCTTGAATGCTACCACTGCCCCGTTGCACATAAGGACTTTTGCAATCTGGTTGATATGGACACCTATAAAGTAACCACACATGGCATCTACTCAAGCCACATGGCAGATGCCGGCAAC
This sequence comes from uncultured Granulosicoccaceae bacterium, assembly GCA_964409445.1. GTDB lineage: Bacteria > Pseudomonadota > Gammaproteobacteria > Granulosicoccales > Granulosicoccaceae. The sequence continues at coordinate 686 of CAYPDN010000097.1, read as the reverse complement.
ACACCCAATACTGCTTACGATGTAACAGATGCAACCGTTAAAACCCATGCTGTTTGGTGGTTATGGCCCACGACCTGTTTGATGCGATATCCGGGACGCTCGAGCATGATTGTATTAAACATCATTCCAGTGGGCATGGATCGCACGCTTGAAACCTACGATTTTTATCTCGAATCACCAGAACCGAACGCCATGGAACTGGAAACCATTCGCTACCTCGACGAAGTTCTGCAGGTTGAAGATATTAACCTGGTTGAAAGCGTGCAAAAAGGTATGAGTACGCCGGCCTTCAATCAGGGAAGGATCGTGTATGATCCGGACGGCTCGGGAAAATCAGAGCACGCCCTGCATCATTTCCACGGACTGGTGCTCGATGCGTATGGCCGAAATTGATTATAAGTTTACTGGCCCTAAAGACAAAGCATTACTCAGCCACCACTCACCCCGCAACTACACTCGTCAACACTGGAAATAACTGAAAATGAAACTTGCAGGTAAAGTTGCGATTGTAACTGGCGGTCGTGGCGGCATTGGCAGAGCAGTTGTTAAACGACTCATGCTTGAAGGTGCAGAAGTATACGCTGCAGATTTAACTGAACAGGGCTCTCTGCAACAGCACGATGACGATGGAAGTCGCTTTGTAAAACTGGATGTGACGTCCGAGTCTGATGCTAAATCCATGTTTA
>CAYPDN010000096.1:7389-11440 GCA_964409445.1 uncultured Granulosicoccaceae bacterium | reverse complement strand
AGTTTTTCGGTAGTCTCAACTCCCGTCCACCGGGTTTTTACGGAAAAAAAATATGAACTCTAATTTACGCAAAATAGTATTCGGACTTACCACCACCGCAATTGTCTGGTCACCTGTGGCACTAACAGATGACGAAGCCAGTGAAAAAGCGATAAAGGCGCGGCAGGGCTTAATGCAGGTTTACAGCTTTAACCTGGGTATGTTGTCTGCGATGGCAAAAGGCGAGGCGGATTATGATGCAGAGCTGGCAGCAGTGGCTGCAACAAATCTGAATGTGGCAGCCAGTATGAATACCGGGGCAATGTGGCCGCAGGGCTCAAGCAACGAAGACCACAAAACCCGGGCACTGCCTGAGATCTGGTCAACCTATCCGAAAGTTGCAGAGAGTGGAAAGGCTCTGGCTGACTCGAGTGCAGCGCTTGCTGCAGTTGCCGGAGACGGTCTTGATGCGCTGAAAGGCAGCATTGGTGATGTCGGTAAAAGTTGTAAAGGCTGTCACGATGATTTTCGCGCTAAAAAGAAATAGCACGGGTATTTTATTTCCTGCGCAAGACATAAAAGCGAACACCGGCAACTGAATGCAGCGAGTACTGATATGGGATATCTGGACCAGACTCTTCCACTGGAGTCTGGTTCTGTGTGTTCTGTTTTTATTGTTCAGCGGAAAAACCGGTAACGGATTTTACGAATGGCATCGCTATATTGGCGAGGCGGTGTTTGCACTGCTGTTGTTTCGAATCTGCAGGAGTTTCTTCGGCAGTAGCAACAACCGCTTATCTGTACTGTTCACTCATCCGGCAAAAAGTGTTAGTCACTTAAAAGAGTTGCTTCTTCATCGTCAAGTGGACCCTGAGCGCGGGCATAATCCCGCCGGTGGGTGGGCAGTATTGTTAATGCTTTTATTGCTATCCGTGCAGGCAGTCACGGGTTTATTAATAGCCGACGAGGAAGAGCTTATTGAAGGTGCGTTCTATGGCAGCATTCCCGCTGACTGGTCTGAAGAGTTGCTGCACGTTCACCACTTCAACTCAAGCCTCATCTTGGCGATAGTTGGTGTTCATGTATTAATGATCGCTATCTATCATCTCCGTGGCAGGACCAATCTTGTCAGTCGAATGATCAGCGGTAAAGCCATTTGGCCCGATGGAGTGCAAGTCCCTGAAGTCCGGTTCAGGCACTGGAGTGCAGGGCTTATAATTGCCTGTGTTGCTTTTGCTGTTACGGGTCTGCTAACCGGTTGGTTCAATATTTAAAGCGGCTTTACCTGATATCGTTTCAAATTAAATCCGGCGGGTTGATTAAACACCGGGTCAATTGAGAACCCTCCGAATAAGTTTGAGGATAGCAATATGGGACTCCGTTTTTTTTCTACCAAAAACAGAGAGCCGCACCTGGGACCCTACCCACTGGAGCGGCTGCGGCGTCTTGAATCATCACCTGATTTGTCGACTGTACCTGCCGCGCAACCACTGGATTTTCGCAGACTGCAAACACCTCATTCACTGGTCAATGCGATGGGCGACTATCAGGCCATGATGGATGTCATACGTGACGGCATAATCAATCCAAATCTCGCAGCAGCACCCGAAGATCTTGAAGAACGTTCAAGGCATCTTAAGGCGTTCGGGTATTTTCAGGATGCATCTATGATGGCCGTTTGTCATCTGGATGATGCTGCTGTTCTGGATACACCGACCCGCAACCCGGACGTAGATCGCCTCGGCCACGACATACGTACAAAGCAGACCAAAACACTTGCATCCGGCATCGATGAAATCATGGCTGGACTAAAAGAATCACTTGAACGGCCTCCGTCGTCCATTGAAGAACATACCCATGCGATCGTAATACTTGATGAACACATGCGGCCACCAAATAAAGATGAACCAGGGGCTGAGTGGATAATGGATGCGCAGAATCATCGCTCAGCGCTGCGTGCTACCGAGACAGCTGTGATCCTCGCCAGTTATCTTAATGCGTTGGGCTTTCAGGCTAAGGCACACACGGCAAGCTCGTCGGACATTGATGCAAACAAACTTGCAGTGGCTGCTGGATTAGCGACAGTGGAAGGTGATCAGTTATGTGTACCGTGGCTCGGAGATGCGTTTGGTTTAGCGGTTGTGACAACCAATATGGAACTTGCAATCGATCAACCGCTGGCACCGTGGTCAGAGCAGCCATGGTTTAAAACAAAAGGACCGGCATGGTTAATTGGCGGACGCACGGCAAAGAACGGTCTTAACAGGGATCCCTATGCAAAAAGAGATTATGTTGCAGGTGCTCACCCGTTTGAAAAACTAAAGCGGGTAGACACACCGACAACGTTTATAGATGAAGAGCGTGTTGCGCGTGTGCCAAAGCGCACTGATATGTTTGCAAGATCGCAGTTTGGTGATCTGGGTAAGAAAGTCCAGGCGGGTGCATTGGGTGGCTGGTATGCACGAAAGAATGCGCCTGCAACGGCACAACGCAGAGCCCTGGGCGCTTTTGTGTTGCTACAGGACGGCGTGCCGGAAACGCTCGAACAAAAGCCAACAGATGCAGAGCGCAATTCTGAAAATGTTAAAGCGGCGAGTTACTTTTTAGGTATAGACGCGGTAGGCGTATCCCGCTGCCCTGACTGGACGTGGTACAGCCACGATGCTACCGGTGCTGAGTTGATACCCCCTCATCACAACGCTATTAGTATGATTATTGATCAGGGGTTCGAGACGATGGAGGGTGCCAGTGGTGATGACTGGATTGCTGTGTCTCAATCTATGCGGGCTTATCTGCGGTTTTCTTTACTTGGTGGTGTTATCGCGAAGCAAATTAGAAATTTAGGCTATTCCGCAAAAGCACATACAGTACTTGACGGTGAAGTGTTACAGCCACCTTTGTTGCTAATGTCCGGCTTGGGGGAGGTCAGTCGTATTGGAGAGGTCATACTGAATCCGTTGTTGGGGCCGCGGTTAAAATCTGGTGTTGTATCAACGGACATGCCTCTCGCACACGATAAACCGATTGACTTCGGGCTGCAGAACTTCTGCGAAAACTGTAATAAGTGCGCACGCGAATGTCCGGCGGGTGCAATCACTGCCGGACCTAAGAAAATGTTTAACGGCTATGAGATCTGGAAATCGGACAGCCAGAAATGTACAACCTATCGCATCACAACAGAAGGTGGCGCGATGTGTGGGCGATGTATGAAAACCTGTCCGTGGAATTTAGAAGGATTATTCTCCGAAAAACCGTTTAGATGGGCTGCGTCTAATTTTGCAGGTGCTGCACCACTGCTTGCCAAACTGGATGACAAGCTCGGTCACGGTGGAATTAACGATGTTAAGAAATGGTGGTGGGATCTTGAGTTAAGTCGTGAGTCAGGCAACTATCAGGCGCCGGCTAAGCCTGTAAACCATCGTGACCTGCAATTGGATCTTGATCTTAAATTCGAAGATCAAACTCTGGCAGTGTATCCGGCTAACCTTGTGCCGTGGCCATGGCCATATCCGTTCCCGATGGATCGAGAAGCAGGAATTCAGGCATACAAAAAACTGCTTTCAGCCGGTGAATACAAAGCGAGACTGGCTAAAGGTGACACCGAAGGCTTAGCACATCAGCTGCCGGCGTTTACCGATGCACCAGTCATCATGGCCAGGGTATCGAAGGTCGAAAAAATGACCAGTGATGTCACAAAATTCGAATTCACATCATGGGATGGCAAGCCGCTACCCGAATGGACTGCTGGCGGCCACCTGGATGTAGTAGTAACACCAGATCTGTTGCGTCAATACTCAATGTCGGGAGATCCATCAGACAGATCCAAATATCAAATTGGTGTGCTGAGAGAAGACGAGGGCAAAGGCGGATCCAGAATGATGCACCGCATATTCAATGAAGGTCGTCGTGTTTTTATCTCTAAACCGATCAATCATTTTGGTTTAGAGGAAAGCGCCACTAAGACCTTTCTGATGGGTGGTGGTATCGGCATTACACCAATGATCGCCTTTGCACATCGATTGCATGCACTGGGTCGTGACTTTGAGTTGCACTATTCAGCCAGTACTCGCAG
>CAYPDN010000096.1:0-7289 GCA_964409445.1 uncultured Granulosicoccaceae bacterium | reverse complement strand
GATTGCATGCACTGGGTCGTGACTTTGAGTTGCACTATTCAGCCAGTACTCGCAGTGGTGCAGGGTATGTTGAAGATTTGTCTTCTATGCCCTGGACCGACAAGGTCACATTGCATTTTTCCGACGAAGGTTCCCGTGCCGACCTTAACCAGGTGCTGGCAGGTTATCAAAACGATTGGCACGTTTATACCTGCGGGCCTGATAACTATATGCAGAGCGTCATAGAAGCTGCGAACACCAGCGGGTTTCCAGAAGTAGCCCAACACCTGGAATACTTCTCTGTGCCTGAACAACCAGACTATGTGAACCATGAGTTCAAGGTTAAAGTAGCAGGTACTGACCGAGAGTTTATTATTCCTGAAGACCAGACCATATCAGATGTACTGGTGGAAGCGGGTATTCACATAGATGTGAAGTGTTCAGATGGAATTTGTGGGGTCTGTAATTGCACGGTGATCGAAGGAGAGATTGAGCATCGTGACTTTGTCTTGTCCATGGAGCAACGCAAAACACAGTTTATTTCGTGCCAAAGCCGTGCAGCTCCGGGGTGTAGCGAAATAACAATAGATCTTTAAGTAGTTTCAGAATCTGCTCTATTACCTGAATTATGAATTTTGTGTAGCACCTTAGGATGTTGCGCAAAACACAGATAACGGTTACCAATAATCAACCCCGGGGTGAGTATTATTAGACTTTCCGTTATTTTCAATTGTTTATATTAAACAGTAGATTTTAGAAAGTTTGCTTTATGTAGTGGAGGTGGAGATGACTAAGCATAAGAGGTGTTTTAAACCGATTTATTGGTCACTGGTAGTTATTGTTTCGCTATTTAGTTTGATGGGTTGCCTCGGAAATACTATAGAAAGTACTGATAAAGGAACTGCGTTTCTCAGTATCAGCAAAAAGAAAGCTCTGACACCCAGAGGCAGTGTAGGATTCGGCTATGTTGGAACTCGTGGCACTGACAGCCGGTCACTCAGCAGAATTGACGATGTTAGTTTTGATGAGCCTGTAGCAATCGAAACCACACATGTTATTCACTCGATATTTGCAAACTACTCGTTTAATGTGATCAATGGCGAAGTATTCAAATTAGGTATTGCACCCGTGATAAATTTGTCTCACTACGATATCGACATTGACGGTGAGAATATTAACGACTCAAGAGACGAAACGTTTTTCACCTACGGATTAAAGTTTGAGCCTTCGATACGTTTAAACGAAAGGCTAAGCCTGGTTGGTCACTACTCTGTGCATGGCAGCAGTGACGAAGCTGTTTACGATGCAGGGCTATCAATTCTATTTGACCGAAATGCTAAGCCGAATGTTATTGCGGGATTTCGGATACTGGCACTCAATGGTAATAATCGATTCCCCGAATCAGATGTTGCTCTTATTTCCAGCGGGCTACATTTGGGTTTAACTTTTTAAATTCGAGCAGTTTTAAATCCGAGATGCACTAGTATCAGTCGTACTGGCATCAATCTTCCGGGGCTTCATCAAACGCTTTCCTTTTTTCTGCCATGTACTCTTCTATTGCACCAGGCTTATCCATGATGGCTTTCATCTCACCCATGATTTTTAGGTGAGCCGCATCCTGCTTCTGCATCATTTCCATGCCGTGTGCCTTGCTTAGCTCTGCCATTTCTTCAAACGTATTGGCGCTGAATGTTTCCTCACAGGCACCACCCATTTGCTTGCATGTCATTGTCTTCATTTCTGATTTCCTCAAGTTGTTATTTGTGATGTTATCAGTGTCTAAGGTTTATTTTACCACGTAAAATCTGATTTCGAGTTATGAGGGGTCGGTAACTAAAATGTACACCCATCCGGGAGTGGATCGACCGCCTGCAGATCCTCCGCAAATGTAGCTTCCAGTGTGTTAGCGAATAATCCCTGTTCAACACTGCCGCGTATAACCTGCTCGCCATAACCGGTGTTATTCATATGCGCTCTGACGATTATATCTTCATCAGAAGCAATATTGACGGGACTGCCACTTCTGGTAAAAGGCTGCTCGTCGACATGGCTGTGCGCCAGTATTCTTCGATGAACTAAGCTACCATCTGGACGAATTACCTCCCACCAGTCCGCATACTGGCCACAGCCGGTATCCGGGCTTTCAACAGTTACCCCAAAAGAGTAATTGCCAGGTTCGCCGGTGACGACAACAGTGGTAACAGAAGCTAATTCACTTTGAGAGATTTCGTTCACCGCTGATTCGTTTATTGTTTCTGACAATGTTTCTGAACTATCGCAAGCACAAAGCAGCAACGAAGAAAAAACGATGGCTGTCAGGCAGGGTATTTTCATGTTTGGAGTCCTGGTATGTGTGAATTGAGCGCTCAGGGTGCGTTGGTTCGATTTACCGTTGTAGAGTTTCACCATTCATTTGGCTACTATCTTATATGGCTGGACAGAAATGTATTAAATCGTAGACGATTCTACCAACAGCAGGAGAACATTATCGCTGAAGGATTGTGGGTGAAGAACATGTGTGTACGTATATTTTCTATTATAGTGGCTCTTTCTATCTATAGTTATAGCTTGCCTGGTACTACGGAAGATCTTTCTGAAATTTCAGTCAAACCCGGTGAGTATCTGGTTAAGGCAGAAATCATAATGCCCCATCTCGAAGCAAGTCTTCGCTATGCAGCTACGGAAACTCGGCACTGTGTAATCGGAGACAATGTATCAGGTCTCTTTCCTCTACTTAGTCATGTCAGTTTTACGGACTGTGCTTTAGTTGAGAAGAAATCAACAGGTGCGCATGAAGAATTTGATTTGATTTGTCTCAATCCGGAGGCCGCTACAGGCACTGCTCAAATGGTGGTAGACGAAGAAGTATTCCGTGCAACTCTGAATATTAAAATGGGCGGCAAGAACATGAAATTTTCACAGCGAATTAATGGCCACCGTATCGGAAATTGCAATGAATAATAGCGTTAGGGTGCGACAGCAGTGTATTTTGCTGCTGTCTGTAGTCATTAGCTGAGTAGTAATTGTTCTGCCGCGCTATTCTCGCCAGGTACTGTCTGGTTAGGGTAGCCACTGTATGCGTTTCACGTCATTTTGTAGTGAATCTAATACATTTTGTGGAAAAGATTGCCAGACACAGTGGGAGTTACCCACCGTTACTGCCTGTTCCACATTTAATAGCGATGATTTATGCTAGGGTTTGCGTACGCAGGTTAAGGGGTTGAAGAAGGAGCCCGCAGCCACTTCAGACTGAATACGCATGACAATATATTGCATGTATTTTTCCAGTGAACGAGCCCGATGTGTGCTCAACTACCGAATCCGACCAGTCTTGGAGTCGGTAGCGGTAGCACAGCCAGGAGGAACCGATTTTGAGTATTGTTGAACGCAGGGAATTGGTATCCAGTCCGGAAGAGAATCTGATCCTCGTCGATTCAAACGATAAGCCGCTCGGTGGCATGTCAAAATTCGACTGCCATCAGGGCGATGGCACACTGCATCGTGCATTCTCGCTTTTTATTTTTAACTCTGACGATGAACTGGTACTCCAGCAAAGAAGCTCGGATAAGCCACTTTGGCCACTGTACTGGTCAAACACCTGCTGCAGTCACCCGCGTACAGGTGAAAGTATGGAAGTAGCAACTAAGCGAAGACTGAAAGAAGAAATTGGCATTAGTTGCCCGATGACATACTTGTACAAATTTGAATATCAGGCCAAATACAAAGATATAGGGTCCGAGTGCGAAGTATGTTCAGTATTTGTTGGTCGCAGTGACGGACCATTCGACCCGAATATGGAAGAGCTCGAAGCGATGCGAGTTATTGGAATAGATGAGCTCAGCGCTGATCTCGAAACTAACCCCGGTGATTACACACCGTGGTTCAAAATGGAATGGCTTGAAATCCGCTCGATGATTGACAAATGCAATGGTAGTGTCAGTCAATTTCTCAGGGAAGATGCTGTAACCGGGTAGCATCAGCAACCAGGATCAGCTGCCGGGAAAATTAATCACGAGTCTGCTCTGTCTGAGAAGACTGTTAAGTTGATATCGATACGCTGTTATCTATTCAAGCTGCATCTGTTGCAGATGCAGCATTTAGAATAGTTAGAAAGCGAATAATAGTTATCCTGCTTTCTGTACCTCGGCCGCCTGGGGTTCATAGCAATGCAGCAGATAATCAATCGCTTTTTCAACAACTTCGGCCTTAACATGGACATGATCATCCTGAAAACTTGACAATCCGCCGGACGTTACAATTTCATAGCTCGGGAAGTAGTCTAAAGCACCTTCAAAGCGAGCACGTAATTTCTCAGCGACGCATCGCATGGTCGCCTTGGAGTAGCTGTTGGCAATGACACAATCCTGACCTGAAAATGAAGTTTGCAGAGGAACAGGTGATACTGTCAGCATTATATTTTTTACACCGGCATCCAGAATCGCTTCGATACCTTTTTCCATAAGTGAATAGCTGGTTTCCACACTCAGTTGTTCAAAACGGTAGCGCTCAGAATGCGAACGCACAACATGGGGTGGCGGGTTTCTGTTTAAGTAGCATTTTTCGTCTTCGTCATACCAGCACTCGTTCAGACCTAACGTGATTACCAGTAAATCGCTGGTACTGACTTGAGCGTATAGCTGATCAATCTCTCGGCGACGTTCCAATGCTCTTTCAAGAGTGACGGCATTTCCCGCTGCCAGTAACAGATCAACGCATTCCTCATCAGTGCCTGAGATTGTTGCAGGCAATGTTGAAGTGTCTGTGTTGTCAGCAGCCCATAACAGGCGCTGGGAAATACAAGCCGGGTTGTATTCGTTAAGGATGCCGTTTGCAGCAAATGCCCATTCAGATTTAGGTACCGCGTAGTCTGCGGTCGGCAACTCGTAGTTTTTGACTAATACCGCTTCTATATTGCGGGCAAAGCAAGACCCGATAGTGAAGATACGGCTGCCTGGTGTCAGAGAAAAACCTGGTTTTATCGATGGAAACAGAAGTCCGTCATGTGATCTCACCGAATCTTCCATGTCCGGATGTCGATTATTCGGTTTTGCTTTCAAAGTGTTCTTTAGTGCGGTGTATCCATCCACTCTCATTATAAACTCTCCGCGGTGATGTATTTTTGACGATCGGGAAAATGACTTATCTCTCGAAATCAGCAAGATCTATTCCCCGTGGTCGATTATTTCAATATCCACTTGACACCCCAATTTAGCGGGCGTGTGCTGAATGTCACTTGCCAGCTAAGATAAATAGATTGGTACATTCTGAGCACCGAACAGGGTAAAAGCCTTTGAGTTAGAGAAGAAATGTTCAATTTACTGACGCATAAGATTTCAGAATCTGAGTCCGTACTGGAGTTTGGTGAGGTCGGCCGGGCAGATCAGTTATTTTGGGCGGTTGCATGCTGATTAGATAATATGAACAATGCAATAACCAGCAGATGTTGCTTTCCGCTATATTCTTAATGCCGATTTAATTGACCGACAGTGAAATATACTCCTGCAGGAACGCCGATGACAAACGCATTTATAGAGCACTTAGGTGACGAACTTAAAGATCTTAAAAATACCGGTCTGTATAAAAGTGAGCGCATCATTGATTCTAAACAAGCGGGCACGGTGGCACTGGACTCCGGCCGGTCTGTTATAAACCTGTGCGCAAATAATTATTTGGGTTTGTCTGATCACCCGGAGCTGATAGAGGCCGGACGCGAGGCTTTGTCGCGCTACGGTTACGGAATGTCATCGGTACGGTTTATTTGTGGTACACAAACACCGCATAAAATACTGGAAGAACGCTTATCCGGTTTTCTCGGCACCGAAGATACCATTCTCTATTCCAGTTGCTTTGATGCCAATGCCGGGTTGTTTGAAACTCTGCTGGGTCCGGACGATGCGATCATTTCAGATGCGTTGAACCATGCGTCTATTATTGATGGTGTCAGGTTGTGTAAAGCTAATCGGTTCCGCTACGACAACAGTGACATGAATGCACTGGAAGATTGTCTTAAAGAAGCTTCCAGCTGTCGTTTCAAACTGATTGCGACCGATGGTATTTTTTCCATGGATGGCTACATCGCAAAGCTTGCTGAAATATGCGATTTGGCTGAGCGTTACGGTGCCATGGTAATGGTAGATGACAGTCACGCGGTTGGATTCATGGGCAATAACGGCCGTGGGACTCATGAGCACTGCGATGTCATGGACAGAGTAGATATAATTACCGGAACCCTGGGTAAAGCGCTGGGTGGTGCGTCAGGTGGATACACCAGTGGCAAGCGTGAAGTTGTTGACTGGTTGCGTCAGCGGTCACGCCCGTATTTGTTTTCCAATACGCTTGCGCCAATGATCGCAGCTACTTCTATCGCTGTGCTCGATATGCTTGAAGCATCAAACGAACGCAGAAATACGCTAATGGAAAATTCTCGTTACTTTCGTAAACGAATGACAGATAGCGGCTTTGATTTACTGGATGGCGAGCACCCGATCATACCGGTCATGCTCGGTGATCCAAAGCTTGCACAGGCAATGGCTGCAGAGCTCGATCAGCGTGGCGTGTATGTGGCACCTTTCAGTTTTCCAGTGGTACCGCGTGGTAAGGATCGCATTCGTACTCAGATGTCAGCGGCGCACAGTCGCTCTGAACTCGACACGGCAATTGAGGCATTTATAGAAACAGGCAAGAGCCTGGAGATCATTACATGAGCCGGATGAAGGCACTGGTTAAGGTGGCCCCTGAACCAGGTCTTACGATGCAACAGGTCGACATGCCGGTACCCGGTCCTGACGAGGTATTGATCAAGGTAAAGAAAACCGCTATTTGTGGTACGGATGTACATATCTGGAACTGGGATGAATGGTCTGCAAAAACAGTCCCTACACCAATGGTTGTCGGACATGAGTTTTGTGGTGAGATTGTCGATACCGGCGCTGCTGTCAGGAAATTCAGTACCGGTGAACGCGTATCGGGTGAAGGTCATATTGTCTGCGGCAGGTGCCGTAACTGTCGTGCCGGACGTGGCCATCTGTGCAGAAATACTCAAGGGGTAGGCGTTAATCGATCTGGTGCATTTGCAGAGTACTTATGTCTCCCCTGCGATAACATCGTACCGATACCAGATGACATTCCAGATGAGATAGCAGCGATCTTTGATCCGTTCGGCAATGCGGTACATACCGCACTAAGCTTCGATTTAATTGGTGAAGATGTGCTGGTAACCGGAGCCGGACCGATTGGTATTATGGGCGCTCTGGTGGCGCAGCGGGTCGGTGCAAGGAAGGTGGTTATCACCGATATTTCAGATTACCGTA
>CAYPDN010000095.1:0-11495 GCA_964409445.1 uncultured Granulosicoccaceae bacterium | reverse complement strand
TGGGTGGGCAGGCATTATTGTCAGAATATGAAACCGTCCTGCGCTCAGTCACCTATCAGAACACCAGCAATGATCCTTCGACACAGACTCGAACAATTAGCTTTGTTATCAGTGACGGTACTATCGACAGCAACCTGGAATCCAGGGATGTGGACATTATTCCGATCAATGATCCACCGGTATTATCAACAATAGAAATCGCACCAGTTTTTTTCACTGAAAACGGTTCGCCGGTGGGTATTACAGGCAATCTTGCAGTCAACGACCTTGACGATACTCAAATCGAAACCGCCACAATTACTATCAAAAACGGTTTCGTCCCCGGTGAGGATGTATTATCTTTCACATCACAATTCGGTATCAATGGGAGTTTTGATCCGATTGCAGGACAATTGAATTTAAGCGGACAAGCACTTTTATCTGAGTATGAAACCGTACTGCACACAGTATCCTATCAAAATCTCAGCGAAGATCCCTCTACCGCGATTCGAACCATAGAATTTGTTGTCAATGATGGCGATGACGACAGTAATCTACGCTCCAGAAATGTAGAAATCACCGCAGTCAATGATGCACCAGTACTTACTGCTATCGAGCCTGCACCGGCATTCTATACTGAAAACGGCTCACCGATAAACGTTAGCAGCAGTTTGTCGGTAAGCGATGTCGATGACGCTCAAATCGATTTTGCCGTTGTTCGCATCAATAATAATTTTGTCTCTGGGGAAGACGAATTGTCGTTTACGCCTCAATTTGGTATCACCGGAAATTTTGATCCAGTCACTGGTGATCTGTCCCTCAGCGGACAGGCATTGTTATCTCAGTACGAAACCGTGCTGCGCTCAGTCACCTTTCAAAACAACAGTGAAAATCCTTCTCAGTTGACACGTAGCATTGATTTCACCATCAATGATAGCAACAACGACAGTAATCTGATGTCCAGAGATGTACAAATTGTTCCAGTTAATGATGCACCGGTGTTGTCAACTATTGAAGTCGCGCCAGTATTTTACACTGAAAACGATTCACCCATAGGTATTACCGGCAACCTGGCCATCAATGACCTTGACGATACTCTGATTGATGCTGCCACAATAACTATTACCAGCGGCTTCCTTTCTACCGAAGATGTGTTGTCTTTCACTCCACAGTTTGGAATTACCGGCAGTTACGACTCGGCTGCCGGTCAGTTAAACTTAAATGGACAAGCTCTGTTATCTGAATACGAAACCGTATTACATTCAGTTTCCTATCAGAACTTAAGCGACGATCCCTCTGCTACCAACCGAACAATTGAGTTCGTTGTCAGCGATGGCACAGACGATAGTAATCCGCGTTCCCGAGACATTGAGCTCACTGCAGTCAACGACGCACCAGTGCTGAACTCCATCGAGTCAGCGCCAGCTTCATTTACTGAAAACGACCCACCGATAATTATCACCAACAGCCTGTCGATCAGCGATGTCGATGACACCACGATTAATTCCGCCGTCGTTAGTATCAATAGCAATTTTATCTCAGGCGAAGACGTATTGTCGTTCTTACCTCAGTTTGGCATTACCGGCAGCTTTGACACTGTTACCGGTGACCTGACCCTCACTGGACAGGCACTGCTGACTGAGTATCAAACCGTCCTGCGGTCTGTCACTTACAACAATACCGCAGACAACCCGTCCGGCTTAACCAGAACTATCGATTTCTCTATCAATGATGGAGACAACGACAGTAACCTGCTCTCCAGAGATATACAGATTACCCCTGTCAATGATGCACCGGTACTCTCTACCATTGAAAATGCGCCAGCTTTCTATATAGAGAACGGTTCTCCGGTTGGTATAACTGGCAATCTATCTGTCAATGATATCGACGATACTCAGATCGATTCGGCTACAATTACCATCAGCAGCGGCTTCGCTCCCGGTGAGGATGTATTGTCTTTTACTCCGCAGTTCGGAATTACCGGCAGCTTTGACTCAGCTACCGGCCAACTGAACTTGAGTGGGCAGGCACTTCTATCTGAATACGAAACTGTATTGCATTCAGTGTCCTACCAAAACAGTAGTGACGATCCCTCTGCTGCCAACCGAACAATTGAGTTCGTTGTCAACGATGGCACAGACGATAGCAATCCGCGTTCCCGAGACATTGAGTTCACTGCTGTCAATGACGCACCGATACTCTCCACCATAGAAGCTGCACCAGCTTTTTACACTGAGAACGGCCAGCCCACAGGTATTACTGGCAATCTGGCTATCAATGACGTCGACGATACCCAGATTGATACCGCTACGATCACTATCAGCGGTGGCTACGCGGCCGGAGAGGACATACTGTCTTTTATTCCACAATTTGGCATTACCGGCACCTTCGACACACTTAACGGCCAGTTGAATCTTAGTGGACAAGCTCTGGCATCTGAATATGAGGCCGTTCTTCACTCAGTTACTTACGTCAATACCAGTGATGACCCGTCTGCCGCGACCCGAACCATAGACTTCCTCGTCAACGACGGAGAGGACAGTAGCAACCTGTTATCACGGGATATTGAGTTCACCGTAGTCAACGACGCACCGGCGCTCAGCTCCATTGAACCAGTTCCAGTTTCTTACACAGAAAACGGGTTAGCGATAAACGTTACTACCAGTCTATCGATCAGCGATGTCGATGACACACAAATCGATTCCGCAATCGTCAGTATTAATAACAATTTTGTCTCTGGTGAAGATATGTTGTCCTTTACACCACAATTTGGTGTTACCGGAACCTTTGACTCCTCCACTGGTGACCTGATTCTTAGTGGGCAGGCATTATTATCAGAATATGTGACTGTCCTGCGTTCGGTAACTTATCAAAACCTGAGTGATAATCCCTCTGCACTAACCCGAAGTATCGATTTCATCATCAGTGATGGCGACAATGATAGCAACCTGTTATTCCGCGATGTGCAAATTACTCCGGTTAATGACGCACCGGTTTTATCGACTATTGAAGTTGCACCAGCGTTTTACACCGAAAACGGCCCGCCCACAGGTATTACTGGCAATCTGGCAATCAATGACCTTGACGATACTCTGATTGATACTGCCACAATCACTATTGGTAGCGGCTTCGCTTCCGGTGAAGATATATTGTCTTTCATTCCTCAGTTTGGAATTACAGGAAACTTTGACCCTGTGACCGGCCAACTGAATTTAAGCGGACAGGCACTGTTAACAGAATACGAGTCTGTTCTCCACTCAGTCACCTATCAGAACTCCAGCGACAACCCTTCTACTGCGACCCGTACCATAGACTTCGTTGTTAACGACGGAAACATCTCCAGCAACATGTTATCCAGAGACATCGAGTTCACAACAGTCAATGACGCACCGGTACTCTCCGCTATCGAAACTGCACCAGCTTCATTTACTGAAAACGACCCACCGATAAACATCACCAACAGCTTGTCGATCAGCGATGTCGATGACACCACGATTAATTCCGCCGTCGTTAGTATCAATAGCAATTTTATCTCAGGCGAAGACGTATTGTCGTTCTTACCTCAGTTTGGCATTACCGGCAGCTTTGACACTGTTACCGGTGACCTGACCCTCACTGGACAGGCACTGCTGACTGAGTATCAAACCGTCCTGCGGTCTGTCACTTACAACAATACCGCAGACAACCCGTCCGGCTTAACCAGAACTATCGATTTCTCTATCAATGATGGAGACAACGACAGTAACCTGCTCTCCAGAGATATACAGATTACCCCTGTCAATGATGCACCGGTACTCTCTACCATTGAAAATGCGCCAGCTTTCTATATAGAGAACGGTTCTCCGGTTGGTATAACTGGCAATCTATCTGTCAATGATATCGACGATACTCAGATCGATTCGGCTACAATTACCATCAGCAGCGGCTTCGCTCCCGGTGAGGATGTATTGTCTTTTACTCCGCAGTTCGGAATTACCGGCAGCTTTGACACTGTCACTGGCCAGCTGATACTGATTGGACAGGCCAACTTAACTGAGTACGAATCAGCCCTCCACTCAGTTACTTATGAGAACACCAGTGACAATCCTTCTACTGCGACCCGGACCATAGACTTCATTGTCAGCGACGGTGACGATAACAGTAACGTTTTATCCAGAGACATAGAATTCATTGCAGTCAATGACGAACCGGTGCTCTCAAGTATTGAAATCACCCCGGCTACTTACATTGAAAACAGCCCTCCACTGGGCGTTACTGCCAATCTCACCGTCAATGATCTTGACGACACACAGATCGATACAGCCTCAATCACTATCAGTAACGGCTTCGTTGGTGGGGAGGATGTCCTGTCTTTCACTCCACAGTTTGGAATCACCGGTAGTTTTGATTCTGCAACCGGTCAATTGAATCTGAGTGGACAGGCTCTGTTATCTGAATACGAAACCGTCCTGCATTCATTATCCTATGTAAACACCAGTAACGATCCCTCTGCCGGAACCCGTAGCATTGACTTTATCGTTAACGATGGTGACAACGACAGCAATCTGTTATCAAGAGATGTGCAGATTATCCCTGTCAATGACGCGCCGTTGCTCTCTACCATTGAAACAGCGCCGGTTTTATACACTGAAAACGGTTCAGCAATTGGCATTACCGGCAATCTGTCCATTGCTGATATCGACGACGCCCAGATTGACGCTGCCACTATCACCATTAGCAGTGGGTTCGCTTCCGGTGAAGATTTATTGTCCTTTGCGCCACAGTTTGGAATTACTGGCAGCTTTGACTCCGCCACCGGACAACTGAATCTAAGTGGACAAGCTTTGTTATCGGAGTACGAGTCTGTCCTGCACTCGATTGCTTATGAGAATACCAGCGACAACCCGTCTGCTGTGACCCGAACAATTAGCTTCGTTGTCAACGACGGCGAACTCAGTAGCAACCTGTTGTCCAGAGATATTCAAATTACTACCGTCAATGACGCTCCGGTTCTATCCAGTATCGAAGTTGCACCGGCTTTTTACATTGAAAGTGGTTCAGCAGTCGGCATTACCGGAAACATAGTAGTCAGTGACGTTGACGATAACCAGATCGATAGCGCGACAATCACTATCAATAGTGGCTACGCATCCGGCGAAGATGTGCTGTCCTTTACCCCGCTATTTGGAATTACAGGCAGTTTTGACGCCGCAACAGGTACGCTTAGTCTTACCGGACAAGCTCTTTTAACCCAGTACCAGTCAGTCCTTCACTCGGTCACATACGATAACACAAGCAATAATCCATCATTGCAGGTTCGCAGCATAGACTTCATTGTCAACGATGGTGATGAAGACAGTAATATATTATCCAGAGATGTGCAGATTATTCCTGTTAATAATGCTCCAGTATTATCAACAATCGAAAACGTACCCGCGTTCTATACAGAGAATGGTTCCGCTATCGTCATTACCGGTAATCTTGCGATCAATGACGTCGACGATACCCGGATCGACACTGCCACTGTCACCATCAGTAATGGCTTCGCACCTGGCGAAGATGTATTGTCCTTCACTCCACAATTCGGTATTACTGGCAACTTTGACACTGTTACTGGAATACTAAGTTTGAATGGCCAGGCTCTGTTATCCGAGTACGAGGCTCTTCTTCATTCGGTTACTTACGAAAATACAAGTGACGATCCATCTGTATTGACACGAACCATAGGGTTCGTTGTTAATGATGGTGGCATCAGCAGTAACTTGTTATCCAGGGATGTGCAGATTATTCCTGTTAATGATGCACCCGTACTATCAACAATAGAAGCAGCGCCAGCATTTTATATCGAGAATGGATCACCTATAGGTATTACCGGCAATCTTACCGTCAGTGACCTTGACGATACGCAGATCAACACTGCCACTATCACTATCAGTAGCGGCTACGCATCCGGTGAAGATGTACTGTCCTTCACTCCACAATTTGGAATTACGGGTAGTTTTGACCCTGTAACAGGCAAGCTAAATTTAACTGGACAAGCTTTACTATCCGAGTATGAAACAGTCCTTCACTCAGTTACATACAACAACACAAGCGATAATCCATCGACGTTGACTCGCAGCATTGATTTCATTGTCAACGATGGAAACGGGAACAGTAATCTGCTATCCAGAGATATTGAATTGTCTGTAGATAATGACGCACCGGTACTGAATACAATCGAGACTGTATCCACTTCATTTACTGAAAACAGCTCACCGATCAACGTTACCAACAGCTTGTCGATCAGCGATGTCGATAATACACAGATTGATTCTGCCATCATTAAAATCAACGGCAATTTTATTTCCGGTGAAGACGTATTGTCTTTCTCGCCACAATTTGGAATTACCGGAAGCTTTGACTCGATCACTGGTGAGCTCGCTCTTAGCGGACTGGCCCTGACAACCGAGTACGAAACCGTACTACGCTCGGCAACCTATCAAAACACCAGTGACGATCCTTCAAATTTGACCAGAACCATTGACTTCATCATCAATGATGGTGATAGCAACAGCAATCTGTTATCCAGAGACGTACAGATAATTCCGGTTAATGATGCTCCAGTATTATCAACCATAGAAGCTGCACCGGCACTCTATATAGAGAACGGTTCACCGGTAGGAATTACAGGCAACCTGGCTGTTAATGATCTTGACGATACACAGATCGATACGGCCACCATTACCATCAGTAGTGGCTTCGCATCTGGTGAAGATGTGCTGTCCTTCACACCACAATTTGGCATTACCGGCACCTTCAACGCTGTAACCGGTCAATTGAATCTGAGCGGTCAGGCACTAACAACCGAGTACGAGTCAGTTCTGCATTCGATTGCTTACCAGAACACCAGTGATAACCCATCTGATGTAACTCGAACAATAGATATCGTTGTCAATGACGGTGATGTAAGCAGCAATCTGTTGTCGAGAGATATTGCATTCGCTGCAGTCAATGATGCACCTGTGCTGAATACTATCGAGCCAGCGCCAGTTTTATTTACTGAAAACGATCTGCCGATAATCGTTACCAGCAGTTTGTCGATCATCGATGTCGATGATATGCAGATAGATTCTGCCATTGTTAACATCAATACTAACTTTGTCTCTGGTGAAGATGTATTGTCTTACTCACCACAATTCGGTATCGGCGGAAGCTTTAATTCGGCCACTGGCGAGCTGAGCCTGAGCGGACAGGCATCGTTGTCCGAGTATGAAACTGTACTGCGCTCAGTGACCTATCAAAATTTCAGTGACGATCCCTCTGCTCTAATCCGTTCCATTAACTTCATCATTAGTGACGGTGACAACACGAGCAACCAGCTGTCCAGAGACGTACAGATAGTGGCTGTTAATGACACGCCAGTACTTTCTGCCATAGAAACCACTCCAGCCTCATACATCGAGAACAGTGCGCCAGTCACAATTGCCGGTAACCTGGCTATTGGCAGCCTGGATGACACATTCATTGACAGTACTGTGATCTCTATCAGCGGTAATTTCGCAGCCGGTGAAGATATGTTGGCGTTTACACCTCAATTTGGCATCAATGGCAGCTTTGATACTGTTACCGGCGAACTGAATCTTATTGGCCAGGCATTGCTGTCTGAGTACGAAACCGTAATTCGTTCAGTCACCTATGAGAATAATAGTGATAACCCGTCACTACTGACCAGAACCATTGATTTTATTGTTAACGATTCTGATGACAGCAGTAATCTGTTGTCCAGAGATATTGAGATTACCGCCGTCAATGATGCTCCAGTTCTTTCAAACATTGAAAACGGACCAGCAATTTTTATTGAAAACAGCGCTCCGTTACCAATCACATCTGCCATCTCAACGAGTGACTCTGACGACTCCCTTGTACAATCAGCAACGGTTAGTATCGGTGCGAACTTCTCTGCCGGTCAGGATATTCTGCAATTTACTGATCAGGCAGGCATTGTCGGCTCTTACAATCCATTCAGCGGTACATTGCAGCTCACAGGCTCAGCAAGTCTTGCCCAATACGAGGCGGCATTGCGATCAGTGACCTATCAAAATACCAGCAATGATCCATCAGATTTGACCCGCACCCTTGTCTTTGCGATCAATGACAATGATACGAGCAGCAATCTGATAATGCGCAATATTGAAATTACGGCTGAGAATGATGCACCGGTGTTATCCAACATCGAGTCTTTACCTGCCAGTTATACAGAAAACGATCTGCCAATTAGTGTGACTGACAATCTGTTGATCACCGACAGTGACGACAACACGATTCAGACGGCGACAATCGCTATAACCGGGAATTTTGACAGTGGTAATGATGAGTTATTGTTCAGTGATCAGGCGGGAATAACTGGCTCTTTCGATGCTTCGACAGGCTTACTGACATTATCCGGCGCATCCAGTGCTGCAAACTACCAAGCAGCGCTGCGGTCTGTCACTTACAACAATTTAAGTGATGATCCGTCACCACTAACACGAACATTAGAGTTCGCCACGAGCGACGGTCTTGTCAGCAGTAATCTAATAACACGTAATATTGAATTTATCCCGGTGAATGATGCACCGGGCCTGTCAGCTATAGAAACGACACCCGTCATTTTCATAGAAAACAGTGATCCTATTGTGGTTAGCGATACTATCTCGATAAGCGACCTGGATGATACGCTGATCGACTCCGCTACAATCAGTATCAACGGAAACTTCGCAGCAGGTGAAGATTTTTTGCTGTTTAGCGACCAGTCAGGTATTAGCGGCAGCTATGACACCATTACCGGAACTCTGAGCCTCAACGGCAGTGCCAGCCTTGCCGCCTATCAGACTGCAGTTCGCTCAGTCCTGTATCAAAACACGAGTGACAACCCGTCAATTCTGAATCGCACAATCACTTTCGCGATCAATGATGGAGATGCAACCAGTAATGAGTTAACCCGGGACATTACGATTGTACCGGTTAACGATACACCGACCCAGACTGCAATAGAACAAACTCCATTAATCTACAGCGAGAATGATCCGCCAACGGTAATATCATCAACCATCTCACTCGCTGACCTTGATGACACAGAGATCCAGTCTGCCACAATTACTATTAGTCAGAACTACTCTTCACCAGAAGATATTCTAAGCTTTAGTGACCAGGCGGGCATTACCGGTAGTTTCGATCCTGGCACAGGAACACTAACTCTCACAGGACAGGCAGGCATTTCAGACTACACCACTGCCCTGCGAACCGTAACCTATGAAAACTCCAGCGATAACCCTTCATCATTAGCCAGAACAATTGACTTTACCATCAACGATGGTGACTCAAACAGCACTGGCTTGTCGCGTACTATTGACGTGAATTCCGTGAATGACGCTCCTACAGGCACTAATCAGATTGCCGCCTTCCTCGAGGACACAGATTACATACTAAGCGCACCGGATTTTAGCTTTAGCGATCAGCTGGATCAAAACAATTTCGCAGGCATCATTATTAATCAGCTGCCTGCCTTAGGTGAACTGTCCCTTGCTGGAAGCACGGTGATATCCGGCCAGTTTGTCAGTGCTGCTGAAATTCAAGCAGGAGACCTGATATTCAGCCCGCAACAGAATGCTAATGGAAGCGCGTATGACCGCTTCGAATTTATCGTAGTGGATGACGGTGGAACAGCCTTTAACGGAATAGATACATCAGTTTCTGCAAATGAAATTGTATTTGATGTTATTGATGTAAACGATGCACCGGATGGTCAGAACATAACCATAAGCACTCCTGAGGATTCCACTTATATATTTGGCCGTTCAGACTTTGGCTTTAGCGATATCCATGATGACAACGACTTTATCGCATTAACTGTCACCACCTTGCCGAACAATGGAATTCTGACTATTGATGGCACAACGGTAGCAATAGGCACAATAATCGACACTGCAGATATTGATGCAGGCCTGCTCAGCTACACGCCACCTCTAAATGTTAGTGGAGATTCTAGTGGGTTGGGCTTTAACGGCTTCGGCTTTCTCGTTCATGACAACGGCGGCACTGGCAATGGTGGCCAGTCAGTCGATCTTACAGAAAATTTCGTTAGTTTTGATATTCCGGGAGTCAACGATCCACCTTTACTCCTGAACGAAGGGAAAACTGTAGATGAAGGCAGTAAAAACATAATCTCTACCGATGCATTGTCTGCCACTGATGCCGATGATCCTCCGGAAGAACTGAATTTCACACTCGGCAATCTTCCAGCCCATGGTTTGCTTACACTGGACGGAACACCCCTGAATGCCGGTGATTCATTCTCTCTGCTGCAAATTATCCAGAATGACCTCATCTATACGCATGATGGCTCTGAAACCAGTGAAGACTTCTTTGATATCACTTTGAGCGATGGTGGTGAGAATAACGCGCAGCCGGTTAGCGGACGATTTACACTTCTGATCAATGAAGTTATTGATCCGGCACCTGAGATAGATAATGAGTCAATTGAGCTGGAGTTTGGTGAGATCTTCAATTCACTTGAAGGTGATAGCCTGGCCTCGGGATCAAACGCTCTTGCTCTGAATGTGCTTGCAGAGAATTCACTGCTCATAATTTCAATCGAATCACCGCCATCAAACGGCAGTGTCACATTAAATAGCGATGGTACTTTTATCTACCAGCATAATGGATCAGGAATTCTACAAGACAGTTTTACATACAGGGTCACAAATGAAGATGATGTATTCGCAATTGCGACAGTGGAGATTTCAGTCGAACCTCCTCTTGCAAATGCTTTCGAAAAACCGGTAATAATTACCCCAGCTGAGCCTTTTACCCCGGAACCTGAACCAGAGCCAGAAATAGACACAAGCACGGTTGAAGACATACCTGTCGAAGAGTCAGCCGGTGATTCAGAGTTCAACTTTGAATTTAACGCGATCGAACGCGCCGCACAAAATCGTACAGATTCGACTGAACTCGATGTGGTTTTACCAATTAACGAAATCGATCTTAGTGACCGAAACGAATTATTCGAAGAGCTGAGTACTCTCGCGGACCTGGCTGTGAGACAGCACAACGAAATACAAACTGCCGATCTCAACTTACAAAGCGCCACATTTAATACTACCGATATTGAATTTTTCATCGGTGTTAAAACTAATAGTGCGCATGAAGTTGTGTCCAATGCATCATTTGCACAAGCGCTCGATCAGCTGGGGCAGGATCTGACAAATACTGACACCTTTGAAAGAAGGCGTTATGAGATAGCAAGCGATGCGGCAATTGGTGTATCTATCAGTACCACAGCCGGTGTACTTGCCTGGGCACTGCGTGGAGGCGCTCTATTTGCCAGTGTTATGGCCTCCACACCGTTATGGAGCAGCATTAATCCGGTGCGTCTTGTCGGTGGGCTTGGTGATAAGAGCGAAGACGATACAGATGAATCTGATGTTGAAAGTTATTTCAGTGAAAATCAGAAATAATAGCCACACGCGGTTAAATTTGCTGAATTGCATATACAGGGACAGGCGCTGTAATAG
>CAYPDN010000094.1:0-11504 GCA_964409445.1 uncultured Granulosicoccaceae bacterium | reverse complement strand
CTAATGCGTTTAGGAATAGGTCTTATATGGCCAAGTGAGGATTTTATCCACTAGGAATATATTGTAATGGTGATTACATAGATGCCCATAGTGAAACACTTTTCCCTGAGCTATGTAGCGGACTATGCAACACGGGTGATATCAATATAGACTTCTCCGATTTTTTTAAAGCATCTGCTTTTATTAAAACAGCAAATGCTTTATAATATCAGCGTCACTACGGTGATCGGCTATATGCTCCTATGAACGACTCAACGGATTGATCGATGTTGCTCAACTAAGTGTGTTCTAAAAAAATGCGAAAGTCACAGATAAAACCCATGACTTCACTACTTTCTGCGTTTCATGAGAGATGAGCTGTATTCAGCTTTTGGTAAGTTTGGTTCACTTAATCTCAGACAAGAAATGAGACTATTTTTGAATAAGAAACCGTACATCTATATTAATCAGACTGGATTTTTTTCGAGTTTGATAAGGCTGAAAATTCAAACGTTATTAATCACAGTGATCACCGTGAAGCTCTGTTTTTTCACTGCTTTCGCTGGCGAATTGGAAGCTGATACCCTTTCGAACCATATACCCTCTATAGAGTTTTTCAATCCCCTTCTGGAGCGGTCAGAGCTGGTAGACGAAGCTGACGTAGCAACCTTCGTTATCGATCTCATTGAAACTCGAGCGGCAAGTACGTTTGTGAATATCAAGTTAATCGCAGATCGGGTAAAAAAACTAGCAGAACTGGATAAAGTCTCCCAGACAGAATCGAATATACTATTTCATGATCAAAAAACTCCGACAATAAAAAGCCGATATCACTGTGACGGCGGTACATTTGATCTACAAGAAAGTGAGGAAAAGAAAGAAGCAGGTAGCGCAAAAACAGAATCATTTGTTTTTAATGATTGCCATATGGATGCAGAAAAATTGGGAGTAGACAATCATAGCTATCAGTTGAATGGCGATTTTAATATCAGCACCTTCGATTA
Source organism: uncultured Granulosicoccaceae bacterium (assembly GCA_964409445.1). Lineage (GTDB taxonomy): Bacteria > Pseudomonadota > Gammaproteobacteria > Granulosicoccales > Granulosicoccaceae. The sequence continues at coordinate 10,521 of CAYPDN010000094.1, read as the reverse complement.
TGACTATGGCGAACGTCGGGACAAAGTATCAAGACTTTCCATCGTCCAAATGACAATTGAACGCAGTGATGGTGCAACTATGAAACTACGTAGTGGGTACGCTGAAATATATAACAACCTGATCCCACAACCATACATATCCCAAACATTTGGCTTTACCCGGTATAACGAGTTTAATGAGAACAACGATTGGTTTATTGTTCTTGATGGTATTGGCCATAGTAAAGAGTCAATAGGTAGCGGAGTTACGCACGAAGTTTATGCCCACTGTAGGGACGCTGGTTGCACAAACGTAAATTTACATGGAATTGTTCAAACGTCCAACTTGCCCACGTTTCGATTTCTCATAGACACACAAAAACTCACCTGGTACCAACTATTAGGATCCACTAAGACATCCACATCCCCGGTTGGGCATATAACTATATCCAGTAACCAAAGCTACCCAACGATCAATCTTTTACCTGTCGAACCTCCCACTGAATCAGGACATGCAGGATGGTTGTTCAATGTTTCGGTAGAGGGAGCTGGAACAACAGATGAAAACCCACCAATAACTTTTTTTGGAAAAAAGTCACCGTTAGAACGTTTGATGAATTTTTAACCACATGATTACTACCAAACTGCCGGTTGGATTCTATCCGTTGAAATTCCGAAAGATTGTTTTCCTGTGCCTGGTTTCATATATTCCAGATCAGATAATGCACCGATTGTTGGTGAAGTTGCTGGCGCTGTGCTTTCTGCTTGCTATAGTAACTTCGGACCTATCTGCTAAGACAGGTGACGCGGAATGTGAATATATTGATAAAGTAAATGTTCCTTATGGAGTGCATCCGTCCTCGGTAGGGGTTATTCCGTACAACGATAATGGTATATATTTTTTTGCCTCTCAACCACACCGGAATCTTCCCGAAATGTGGTTTTATGACACAGAGAAAAAAGATGCCATTGAGTTCAAAGAAGTGCATGAAGCACTCACTGATAGATCACACCCGATAGTCATCGGAGACAAAACCTACTTGCAGAAATTCAACCTTGGCAATGGTATGATCGAGGTTGATACTAATAACAGAGCCGTCAAAAATATAGAATCTGAGTTGAACCTGCTCTATACAGGTTACGATTCCATACATGGTTTAATGGTTTTTACTGAACGTGACAGGCAAGGAACTAGTTATTGGGGTTTTAATACGAAAAACAGTGCTGGTCCATTTCGGCTAACACAAAAAATACCTAAAAATAAATTTTCTGATATCCGAGAGCGTTGGATAGTCGGTGACAAAATTATAGCCTTTTTAAAGGCGGGAGAAGAACCTCTCAGCACCTGGGTTTTGAATTTAAAAAATCTAAGCAACTCTTTTCCGCTGCGGACTCCTGATGGCCATAGCATTAGATTAGATCGTGATCCGCTAAAGATTGGTCGGCATCTCTATTTCAGAGGTGAGACGCAGCAACACGGTACTGAGCTGTGGAAGCTTGATACTACTAGCTTTGAACTCACTCTGGTCGCGGACATCAGATCGGGTGCAGAATCAGGTTCTCCCTATAATTTACGCCTTATCGGCAAAACAATATATTTTTGGGCCCGAACGGATCAGCATGGCATTCAGTTGTGGTCACTGGATACTGAGTCGGATGAGCCTGCTAAAACTCTAACTCGCTTCGGCCCCCCTTTAACTGGAATCAGTTCGAGGGGCAATATAGTCAAAGTTGGTAACAGCCTCTTCTTCGAATTTACCGATTCGAACGGCGAGACTGCTCTATGGAGCTACAAGCCGAATCGCGTACCCGAGCTCAAAGTCGCACATGATTTTGATCCGGGCGTGCTTGCAAAACCCATAGATATAAGCAAGAAAGATTATACGCAGCGTGGGGCGTTGCAATATATTCTGTCACCTGTTGGTAACAAACTTGTCGTGGCAGTAGAAAATCAGAATCCGGAATTGCCGTTCGATTTGTGGTTGGTCGATCCGTCTTGCGATACTGATACCCACTGAAGAACAATAAGGGTAGCATTGCAACGAGAGTTACCGTCTAAAGCGGATGATAACGCTATCAACGTTGAAGTAAATATCTTACCTCAAGGCTCCCATAACTCGGTCTGCGGATGGAATTGGGACCACGCAAACCAAAATGCTTCATGACTACCCAGGTCATCCCCTTTTTTATCAACGGCTCTTATGCCACCTGCATCGAGTTCGAGTTGTATGTTTTCGAACTCAATCTTATCGCCATTCGTAAGAGCGATGAGTGCAGTAACTCGTGGGAAAGCGACTGGTGTTCCAGACGCTGCGACTACTCCAATCACATCTTCCTGCACGGGCAGGCGTGGATCAACTGCCCCAACTGGAAAGATTGGTCCATCTTTATCGCGCCCGTTGCGAAAGTCCGGGTTGCGCCCCAGTGCATACCTTTTTAGCAATACTGTCGTTTCCGGGTGCTCGCGTTTCCAGGTGCCCCAATCGGTAGTAACCACTGAGGCCTGTTCCAATTCAATTCCCTTTTCCAGAAGCGGGCCGGTTACCGCACGGCCCAGAAATGTATCAAAGATCGAGTGAGTATTCAGGTCATACATAACCTTGTTGGATCGACTCAAAAGACCAGAAGTACGCAACACTATTCGATCATCTGCCCCCGGTACATTGTCTGTAAAATAAGCCTGTGCTGCTCCACATAGCGTGCAATACGGAATACCGAGGCTTCGTCCACCAAGAGTGTCATTAACCATTTCACGTACTTCCATGGTTCGTCGAGGATAGGCGCGAGATTCGCCGTTAACTTCAATGCCAAAAACAATCTCGTCGTCTTTTATCCATTTGGCATCTGCAGCAGATGTGACATCCGGGTTATCCGCAGCCGGGATGCAATTACAGGCTGTGTCAGTCTGATTGTAAGCACGATCGTCTATCAGTACTCCGCCCCAGGAGACAAGCCTCCAGTCGATTGAACCCTCGACGAATAATTTGTCCCAGCCGGGAAAGTTCGAAGTAAAAATGACGCGCTTGTAGTCAAGGTAATCTGGTGGTGCGGGAATGTCCCAGGCTAGCAGGTGACTGGTTACTTCGTGCCATGAACTGCGCCCTTTGAATTTTTTGCCCAGTAAATTTGATGCTGCCTCTGTTAGTGCTTTATGCGGTCGTCTTGCGGCGACGAATCGCAACATATCACTGATTATCCATGCGAGACGTGGATCACCGGACTCCGCGATAACGGTGAGTGCCTGTTTTTGATTTTTGTCCCAGGTAGTCAGCGCTGTGCTGTCGATAAAAGCCACTCGCGCTGCGAACTGCAATGCAGGTGACAGCGGGCCTGTGGGTACCGCGGGAGCCTCGCCAAATTTCTCGATGACGTAGTCGGGTAGTTGTTTCGATGATTGCGCCTGCGCCTGGGTGGAAAATCCGCAGAGCGCTAACGTTATTGCAACAACCCGGATAAATAAGAGCCAACTCTGTTCCATCTGTTTTGAATCCTCATTAGAGAGATAGTTCACGTGTGCGTCCTCCGCTTCGCAGTGCCGATGTTATGCCGTGGTGGTGCGTCGGTCGATTTGACAAAGACTGTTTCAGTCGTCGGCTTCGATGTTTGAGTAGCTGGATGATCAGAGGTTCCGGCGAGGGCTCAGAATAAAAATATACCAGAATAGTCACGCTAGCATTCATGCTACAGATCTACTTTTTTGTATTTGCAGGTCAGGCAGCGCCTCTGGGAAACAGATAGAGTATTTGTGCTCGTGAAAATCGGCGTCCATCTCATCAGTCACCGTAGCAATGTTGTGATTACCACCACCAACAAAGGTGAGCATTAACCACCATCGTCGTCTAACAGCATAAATTTTATGTCTGTGATTATAATAGGTAGCAAATGGCAACATAGAGAGTCACAGTGGCTGACAAACGCAGAGTGCTTATAGCGGAATTAACTGCTCGGGATGGTTGTGAGGCGGAGGTTAGATCGGTGCTAACGGAGTACGCCGTGCATGTTCGGGCAGAGCCGGGGAACAAGGCCTTCGAATGCTACCAAACAGAAGGCACGCCACAGCGATTTGTGGTGTACGAAATCTATACCGATGAAGCTGCTTTCCAGGCTCACCTGGCGGCTCCCATGAACAAGGAAATTAATCAACGTCTCTCTTCTATAACAGAAGGTGGGTCATCGCTCATGTTTTTAACGCCTTTTGGTTAAGCCGGTGGGTGATTGGGCTAAAAAGCTCTGCACCAGCATGATAATACGACCACATCGGTACCTGCTACACCATTCACATCCGAAGAGGTTGACGAAACAGTACGTAATGTCACACTGACGGAAAGATTAAAACAGCTCGCCTTCGACTTTTACTGGCACACAGGCATTTTCAGATCTGACTCCCCGGTAAGTCCTGTACCTCTTCAACATACCTGCACTTCAGTAAGTTAGATTTATGCCGCTACCCCCCGGATACCAACGGATTGGCGCTGTCATTCCACTGCTTCCTATTAATTAGAGCCTTAAATTCACGCTGGGCATAAGTGTTTTTAGTGGTTTCCATCCTGACCCGGATAGAAAAGGCTTCGAGTATCATCATGATTATTCCACGCTTTATCATTCTCCTGGGCTTCTTTGTATTCATCGTCAGCTGCGGATCCGGGAGCGAGCCTGATAGCGCGCCGAAGAGTGAGCAATCAGCAAACGTAGCCGCACCAGAGGCAATAGCAGCCACAGAAGTTATCGATGAACCAATTCAATCGTCTGCATTGGCAACTCCGTCGGACTTAGCAGAAGTAAGTACGACAAATAATACTATTGAACCCGCTAAGAGTGCACCTGAGCCAATAGCGAGTTCAACAATACCGACAGTCGAAACTGACCCACTACCTGTATTTGAACCGGACCCGATACCAACAGTTGAGCCGGAACCGACACCAATAGTTGAGCCGGATCTGATTGCAACAGCTGAACCGAGCCCTACGCCGACAGTTGCGCCAGACCAGATACCAGCAGTCGAACCGGACCCGACACCAATAGTTGAACCAGATCCACCGCCAACAATTGAACCGGACTCGGCACCAGCTGTTGAACCAGACCTGGAATCCGGTCAAACGCCTGTGTCAACAGCAACTCCAATGCAGGGTGATTTCGCTTTTAATCTGATAGCTTTGGGACTGCTCGATGGTGACTCCACCGGTTGGGAACAATCACGGGATGTAGACTTCGACAGTGCTGGAAATGTGTATGTAGTGGGTGGCACGTCCTCGGCCAATTTCCCGGTTACCGCTGGCGCTTATGACGTTAGTTATAATACTGGTGGAAGCGAAAAAGGTTTACAGGGTGATACCGATGCTTTTGTCGCGAAAATCGACCCTGCCGGAAATATTCTATGGTTAACCTTTTTGGGGGGACCCAACTATGATCGCGCCTATGCTGTAAAAGTTGACCAACAAAACAACGTCTATGTAGCAGGTAGAGCTGGCAATGGATTTCCCACTACTACCGGGGCTTTGCAAACTGTGTTCGGTGGCGATAGCCGCGGTGGAAGTACATACGGCAACCAGGATGGTTTTATCACCAAACTGAGTAGCGACGGCAGCAGTGTTATTTGGTCAACCTACTTTGGCGCGTCAGGACCTGGTTTTATACGTGACATAGATATCGACGCGTCTGATCGTGTTCATATCGCCGCTACCGCGATCAACGGTGACATGAGTGCCTTTGTCACATCTAACGCGGCGCAAAGCTCCAGACGTGGTGACTTTGATTCATTTTATGCGCGGCTCTCTGCGGATGGCACCACAATAGAATACGGTACTTATTTGGGTGGCAATGACAACGGCGGATACTACAGTGGTAATCCTGCGGTTCGGGCCATGCCAGATGGCACGGCTTACTTTATGAGCTATGACACAGGTGCCGGTGCACCGACAACCAGCAATGCTTATCAACCGAAGATAGCCGGAGGTTATGATTTCCTGATAGCTAAATTCACACCACAGGGTGACATGGCGTTTTGTACGTACCTCGGTGGAAGTGGACTTGAAGTTATGGATACACACTCTCTTGCCATCACACCGAGCGGCAATCCGGTGATTGTGGGCTACTCGGATTCTGGTGATTATCCCGTAACGAATGGATTCGATAACAACAACTTGAACGGCGACATTGCGATGAGTGTTCTTTCTGCAGATGGCCGGAGTCTGCTTGCCAGTCGATTGTTAGGAGGCAACGGTATAGATTCCGCAGAGGGTGTCGATGTCGATGCTCAGGGCAACATCTACATTACCGGAAATACTCGTTCAGCCGATCTCCCGGTAACTCAAAATGCTATGGTTCCCAACTATATCGGTGAAAGATCGGGACTTATGGCAGTGCTGACCGAAGATCTGGCTGTCGTCAGATACTTGTCCTACGATGGTATACCGAGCCAGTACGCAGGGCGTTCAACAGCAGTCGGTCCTGATGGGCAATGGGCCTTTGTTGGTGATGCCTGGCGTATCGATCCTTTTCCCGGTACGAGTGGCCAGGACATCAATATCAACGGGCTTCACGGTGCTTTCTTTGGCATCCTGGATCCTCTGCAGTAAAAACAGAGGGGGGTCCAGAATCCGACAGTAGATACTTCAGTCTGTAGCAATCACGGCTATTTACCGTGGTACGCCTGACTCACAGCGTAGCTGTCTTCGAACCAGTTCCAAAGCACAACCTTTCCATCACGAACTTTGGCGCGTAGTGCAAAGGTGAAGTCACCAATTTCTTTACCGGATTGCGTTGTGATGCCATTCATTCTGCCAAACACTGCAACGGTATCTCCTAAAGCAAACGCATCAGTATTTTCCCATGCTGTTGTTTTAAAGTTCTCGCCAAAAACAGGTAGGAACGCGAGAATTTCTTTCTTACCGTTCCAGGGGCCAATCCACGGCATGGCACTGTCGCCTTCGTTCTGCCATACCATATCGTCTGCCATCAGCGCTAACACGGTATCCATATCACCGCTGCCCACGGCACCCATAAATGCCATAACAGTGTCAAATGAGGCTTTGCTTTCTGCATCCATCTCCGCAGCTTGTAGATTGACACTGAACGACAGCGCTAGAATGCTTCCCAGTAGCGCTTTAAAAATGTTTACTTGTTTCATGTTTCACTCTCCACAAAGGTAAATACAATTCAGAATTACAGAGCCTACTGACCTTTCAGTTGCTGCAATGCACCTGCCCAGTCTTCAACATGGTAGGAAGTCACAATCTTGCCGTTTTCAACGGTGTGGATATCGATAGTCAGGATGTCAAAGCTCTTGCCTTTACCGTCAACACCGAACAATGGTCCGTTGGGTGTACCGGTAGCTCTGCTTCGAACTACAACTGTATTGCCTTCCTGAATCATCTCCTGTACTTCCCAGTTCAGGTCAGGCATGAGTTTGGCGAAGAACCCGCTTACCTGGCCGATAAACTGGTCGCGTTTTTTACTTGAACCTGAGTAATCGCCGATGCTTTGCCAGTTTTCATCGGTAACGTCTTTGAACGCTTGTGCATGATCTTCTGATGCCGGATTGCTCAAAAAATCGTAGAACGACTGCACCACTATCTTTTCATTAGCTATTGCACTGTTAAACATTGAGCTGATCAACAACACGGTAGATGCGAGGGTCACTTTAAGTATTTTCAATGTTTTGCTCCGTTAATGTGGGTAAGAATTTTTGTAACGTAAGCAATAGTAATTCAAGTTCTTCTATTTGATAATATGGTGTAATCAGTTTTCACTGTTCGGAAATATTGCACTATGTTGAAAAGCCATGTTGGATGAACTGCGGCAGATCGCTATTTTTGCCAAGACCGTCGATCACGGCTCCTTTCGAGCCGCGGCCAAGGCTCTGAAGCTATCGCCCTCTGTCGTCAGTCATCATGTAGGGCAACTGGAAGAGAGCACCGGCACGGCTTTGCTCTATCGTTCAACCCGCAAGCTGTCTCTGACTCCGGATGGGGAACGTTTGCTTGAATCCGCTCATGACATGATTGAAGCGGCCGAATCCGGGTTACAGCAAATCTCTGACCAGAGCAGTAAGCACTCGGGTGTGTTGCGAATAACCGTGCCGGCACTTTTCACTGCCTCAGCGCTTAACGATTCCCTTGCCGCGTTTGCTCTTGAGTATCCAAACGTAGAGATGTCACTGGATTTTTCAGAGATGCGTCGTGACATCATTGCAGATGGATTCGATATCGCGATAAGAGCCGGCGATATGAAAGACAGTTCCTTAAAAGCACAGAAGCTTTTTGAATTTGACAGGCGACTAGTTGCATCTCGTGCTTACCTGAAATCACAAGCAATTCCAAAGTCACCAGACAATCTCAGCGATTGGGACTGGATAGAACTGACTCCGGTGCGGGGTAAAAAAATTGTGTTTCGAAAAGGACGCAAGCGTCAAACTGTGAAAAAGATAAATAGCAGAATTAGCGCAAACAGTGCACAGGCGATCTCACAACTGGCATGCGCTGGAGTCGGGTTAGCGGTAGTACCTGAGTTCGTCGCCAGGCCACTGGCTGAAGCCGGGGATCTGGAATATGTTCTACCCGATTGGACTACTGATCCAATTAACGTATTTGCTGTTTGGCCATCCAATGCACCCAGAGATGGCATGATAAAACATCTGGTTAATTTCTTAAAAGCGAAATAGCTGGTACCTATCCGGAAGCAGCGACGGTGGCTATCTGCAGCGGTAATTTTTAGGCTTTGTCGGTACTAATCAGAATCGACATTGTTGATCTCCTAGTAGCTATCAACCGGATCGCCAAAACGTTCTTTTTCAGGGGTTATGCCGAGTCCGGGACCTGTCGGCAGAGCTATATGACCATCAACAACGTCGATACCGTGCTTGTCGTCATAGTGGCCTTCTATATAAGGTGCTGCAATCCAGGTCCCTTCGAGTATGTGCGGCTGTACTGTTGAAGCTATGTGCGTGCAGGCTGCAGCGATGATGTCACCACCCCATGCATCATCGCAGGTGTGTGGCAAACTTCTGGCCTCGCAGATATCACGAAAGGCAACCATCTGTTGCAAACCACCAATGCGGGTTAGCTTCATTCCAAAACCATCAACAAGGCCGTTGCCTGCGGCGGTTATTACTGTATTTAGATCAACGCTGTTTTCATCCATATAAATAGCATGAGTGACCTGATTGCGAATAGACTTAAGTTCTTCAATGCTGTTGCATGGTTGTTCCATGACGAACGGAATCTGCTGACACTCCCGGCTTACGCGCAACGCGTCACGTGTGGTCCAGCCACGATTTGCGTCAACCGCTATACGCCGCATGCCCTTGCCGGCAACAGCTTCCCAAACCTTACGAATCGTTTCTATATCGATCTCGATCGGACGCCCTCCGACTTTAATCTGCAAACGTGGATAGCCTTGCTGAAATTTCTCCAGAGCCAGGCGTGCGATGTCATCTGGTTCACCCACACCTGTGGCGTAATATGATGGCACCCGGTCTGTCACCGCACCGCCCAGCAAGTCAGCGACCGTCAGGCCGGTCGCCTTGCCAATGAGATCATGCACAGCGATATCAATAGCAGCTTTGGCATAGTTATGACCATTGAGCAGCTCGTTCATACGGCGGCGTACGGTTAGTGGTAATACTTCAGTTCCAATGAGCCCGGGTGCCATTTCATTTAAAGCTGCACGAGCCCCTTTTGCGTGTGCACAAGCGTAAGTCGGGCCGACAGGACATGTCTCCCCCCAACCTAACAAGCCTGTGTCAGAGACTACTCTGACCAGCGTTGTATCCAATGTCCATACTTCGGCATTTGCCATAGTATAAGGACCGTTTTTTACTGGCAAATCATATTGATACAGATGAAGTTCAGCAATTTTCATAGTTGACAGTATATGTTTGGTTATTCATTCATTAGCACACGATAGGTCATCCTAAGGTGCGTGGCAATCACATCGCTTAAAGAGTTATCTTTGGTTTAGTAAGGAATTCAAGGACAGTCGCTGTAGTAGTTTTGAAAGAAAGCCAATGTAAATCAATGGACGGTTTTTCCAAACAGCGTAATGTGAATTGCGGTGTAAGTTAACGGCTTAAAAGTCTGCCAGATTTAGGTTTTAGGATAGCTGACGACAGAGGTATGCACTATTCAATGGTTATTCGGATTGTTTCCCAGTTGTAAGAGTTTGAAATGAGGTTTTTAGTGCCACGTCGGCGAACAAAAAGTGACAATCTATGCTATCGATTTGTGGAAGTCTAAGTCTTGTTGTAGTCTGCCAATGGTAAGGAAAATCTGCGCTATATTTTGAGTGTATAAATGCAAGCGGAAGAGCGACAAAAAAAATCGCAAGAATTACGCAGTAACGGAGTGTTACACCTGCGCCGATTGATTGCTCAAGACGATATCGAAGTGCTTCGCGAACGATTGCAATGCAAAACAATAAAGACCCGGCTTCAAGCGCGTGATCGAGATTGTTTGGTGCAGGAAGCTGAGTGGTTAACTAAGCTCGACCCGGTATTTCGTGACTCTAATGTTTACCAGCGCTGCTATGAAGTGGCCTGTAAACTGT
>CAYPDN010000093.1:4477-11512 GCA_964409445.1 uncultured Granulosicoccaceae bacterium | reverse complement strand
AAGGCAGATAGGAATAAAACAGGCCAAGCTGTACGGCCAGATTGGTATTGATCAGATGCAGCGGTGTGTCAATGACACCGATACCCAGCAGGGCCTGATTCAGCGGTCCGTTGTCTCGAATAAGAAATTTCATCGAAACCGTTCTAATCAGAAGGTTGACCCAGTACGGTATGGTGATGATGTAAAGCCAGACAGAGCGGGTTGAAGCAGGACGTGTAGCAATGAAGTACGCAGTGGGGAAGCCGATGATCAAACAGAAAAATGTCGCAATACCGGCCTGGGTAAGGGAGCGCAGAAATATATTGATGTAGGTCCATTCAATTGACGGTGCTTCATCGCCGAACAGTCCACGGTCGAAAAAAAACTGATCGTAGGCGCCGGTTGAAAACTCCCAGATAACACCGCCGCGAAATTCTTTGGTTAAAAAAGAATAGATCAGCATCAGCCCTAACGGTAGCAGTGCAAAGATACCGATCATCAGCCAGGACGGCATAAGCAGCCAGTTCCGCACAGGTGCGTAGGTGGCTGATACTGTTTTACCTGTTCCGGTTGCAGCCATGCTAATTCACCAGAAACCGTGCAGATTCGTCTGCGGCGCTCAGCTCAACCGATTGACCTGGAGTGAGCCCGGTGTTGTGGTCTGCGTTGTTTTGCAATCTTATTGCGATTGAGGTGCCGTCTTTCAGTTGCACTTCGTATTGCGTATCTGTGCCTGTGTAGGTTGTGCCGGTTAAGGTGCCTTTTATTGTATTCGGGTTTGAAGTGGCGTCGGTATGGATGGTCAATCGTTCGGGGCGAAGTGAAACCAGGCCCTCAGTGCCGGCTGCAGGCATGTTATTTGAACTGTCTGTTTCAGCCACGATTATCTCACCGCTGGCAAGAGCGCATTGAACAGTGTCACCGGTAACACTGGTAACAGTGGCGCTTAGTAAATTGGTTTCACCGATAAAATCTGCAACAAAACGGTTGACGGGTTTCTCATACACTTCAACCGGTGTTCCGGTTTGCTGCAACTCACCGGAGGACATCACCGCAATGCGATCAGACATGGTCAGTGCTTCTTCCTGGTCATGGGTGACAAAGATGAAGGTGATTCCGGTCTCGCGCTGCAGTGATTTTAATTCTGCACGCATCTGCTGTCGCAACTTCAGATCAAGTGCTGATAACGGTTCATCCAGTAATAATACTTTGGGCTTCGGCGCTATTGCTCTGGCCAGTGCAACACGTTGTTGCTGTCCGCCGGATAACTGTGCGGGTTTTCTGTGCACAAACTCCTGTAGTTTTACCGTCTGTACCATTTCATCGACACGGGCTTTCAGTTCGCGCTCAGGCCAGCCGAGCATTTTCAAACCGAAGCCGATGTTCTGTGCCACATTCATATGCGGGAACAGAGCATAGCTTTGAAATACGGTGTTAACCGGACGCTGGTTGGGAGGCAGTGATTCTATTTCATCGCCGTAGAGCCATATTTCCCCGGCGGTGGTGCTCTCGAAGCCTGCGATCATTCGCAGCAGTGTTGTTTTTCCACAGCCGGACGGGCCCAGTAAAGTGAAGAACTCATTGTCTGTGATATCGAGCGTGATATCGCTCAGTGCGACAAAATCACCAAAATGCTTTTTGACATTGCGAATCGAAACGGCTGTTGGGTCTGTCACTCTGGGTCTGTCGCTCTTGCTATATAGCTCTGGGTCGATCCTGATGCTGTTGCTGTCTGCCGCGTATTGATCTCTAAGTGGCAGTATACCCACGGTACCTGGCTACAGGTAGCGCCGCAGCGACGTTATAGTTGAAAGGATTTGCAGCGGGAACAAATTTGCATACCCTAATCCGGATTCGCCAGCGCAGTAATTTCGCGCCTGAAGGTCAGTTTATCTCCAGGGTCTTTTTTATCGAGCTCCCGTGCATAGCGGTGTCCGGCGTAAGTTGCCCAGGCGATCGGACCGGGTGCATTGGCATCACCAATAATTTGCACCGATTTAATACCATTATCAGCCCACTCGTTTTTGCGAGCCAGCGTGTCAAGATAGAGTCCGTTGTTTTCTATGCGCGAGGTCACTAAAACGATGGCATCACACTGATATTTTTCGATGCGATCGGTGTAGATGCAATTGCTTGATACATGGTCTGCATGAATCTCTGTAATGCCGCGATTTAAAGTGATGTCTACACCGGACTCAACCAGCTTTACATGAATAGCGCCTTGCTCAAGTGTGTTGATTGTCCAGTCAGAAACATATGCCGATGGGGTTAGCAATTTGACCTCTGCACCGTGGCTTACAAGAAGCTCTGCGAGAACACCGCCCATGTAGTAGTGGTCATCATCAAAAACAATGACTTTGCCACTCGGCACAATACCGTTCATTAGGTCATCGGGTGTGTACACGGAAGCATCTGCTGCAATCTTCATTGGCACAACATGTTGACGAGCCACCCCATCGCGTCGCCACTGTGAACCGGTTGCGATACAGATATTCTCGAATCCGAATTCCATAAGACTTTCAGTATTCAACTCGCTGTCGAGGTAAATCTCTACCTCAGAACGTTGGGACAGTTGGTATTGCCGATAGTCTGCCACGCGGCCCCATGCTGACAGACCGGGTAATTTACTTTCTTTGGTTACTCGGCCACCAATCTCGGTAGTCGCCTCTGCAACTGCTACTTTGTAACCTCTGCGACAAAGTGCCCATGCTGCTTCCAGCCCCGCAGGGCCAGAACCTACGATAAGAACATTGTCGCTCTCGCCTTTGGAGTTCATGTTCTCCGGATGCCAGCCTTTGCGCCACTCTTCCATAAAGGTAGGATTCTGTGTGCAGCGACTTAATGACATGGTCATGTCGCCAGTAATACAAATGTTGCAGCCAATGCATTCGCGTATATCTTCGACCCGTCCTTCTTCAATCTTTTTAGGCAGAAACGGATCAGCGATAGAAGGGCGTGCGCAACCAATAAAATCCAGTAAACCGGTATTGATTTGCTTAACCATAACATCGGGGCTGGTAAAACGCCCCACACCGACAACAGGCTTGTCTGTTAACTCGCGAATGCCACGTACCAGTTCCTGTTGTGCGGCTTCTTCTTTAAATCTGGATGGTCCGGAACAGTCTTCCCACTCACCGTGGGCAAGGTCCCAAAGGTCCGGCAGATCTTTATGCATTTCGATAAAGTCGCGTACCTCTGCGTTAGAAAAACCAAGATCGCCAATGGATTCATCGAGGCTTACACGCATAGTCAATGCCATTGTGTCGCCCACCGCATCACGCATATCTGCGACCACCTCACGTGCAAAGCGTGAGCGGTTCTCAAGGCTGCCGCCGTATTCATCTGTTCTTTGGTTGGTCGCACGGCTCAAAAAATGTTGGAAGATTCCAAAGCCGTGAGCGCCGTATAAACAGATTAGATCAAAGCCTGCAAGCTTTGATCGTTTAGCGGCATTAACAAACCAGCGTCTTAAATCTTTAATGTCCTGTTTATCGAGTGCACGTGCCTGAACCGGGTCATTGGTAAATGTTCGAATAGGCAGTGCTGTCGGTGCCAGTGGTACTTCACGGGTATAGAGGTTGGGGCCGTTAATACCGGAGTAGGCCAGTTGAATGCCGGCCAGCGCTCCGTGCGATTTCATTTTCTCCGCCATGTTCTGCAGCTGTGGGATGTCTTTGTCTTCCCATAGTCGCAATTCAATGAACGGCGTTATTTCCGAAGTATGGTGCATCTCACACTGCTCAGTGAAGATAACACCCCAGCCGCCCTGCGCCTTGACACCTCGCATTTCTGCAGCAGCAGAAGGATCGCGGTAACCTCCGCCGTTGCAGTGAGGTACCTGATAAAATCTATTTTTTGCAGTCAGCGGCCCGATGGCCACGGATTCAAATAGTATGTCGTAACGAGGGTCGCGCAAAATAGTACTCCGTACTGCTGCTCAGGGCTTAGATCAGATGTCTGCCAGAGACTTAAACAATACAGATGACACCGTAGTATTGTTTATTTGTCTGCGCTTTATTTCGTCGCAAAGGTTAAAGAAGCCCAAACCGTTTCCCAGACGGCCCTTTTATCCTTTGCCAGAGTTTTGGATGGCTCTCTTAGCACAACCATGTCTACCAGGTAGTGATGATTGGGTTTTACCGGAAGTACAACTACCCCGAGATCATTGGTGCGCAGACGGCTGGCTATTACCTCACCCTCCGGTGATTTCTCAAACAACTCTATCTGCGTATTTGCCTGCGCTCGACCCTGGTAGTAGCCAGCCACTTGTATACCGTCACTGAGATCACTGGTGTAGGGATTCTGCAATGCCACCAGTTCTATCTCCAGCCCGTTTTGCTGATCATTCCCTGCGCCATCTCCCACTGCAATCAGCGATTTTGAATACCTGCAATATGCCTCCACAAAATGTTTGTCTGCAAGGCCTCGAGCTTGATGGCGTTCTTGAATATTTTTGAAATCTTTATTGTCGGCAAAACTCTTGAATTTTTCCCACTTTGTGTAGCTAAGCGTTGAAATACCGCTCTGGTGAACAGCCACATGCAAGCCGCTGCGTTGTGCTTGCATGGCCAGTGCCGGATCGTCGCCGAGGCGAGGGTTAATTTCCTCTGTGCGTTCCTGATTCACTAGTTCGAAACGATTGGTGTTACTCTTGTGATAAACGACGGTTGATCCTTCAAAATCATCTCCGATACGCAGAGACGCTTTGATCATTGATTTCGTATCGACAAAATATTGCTCTGGCTCAATCCAGAACTCATGGGCGGCTACAACTGGTGAGACCACTGATAAAAATAAAAAATACATCAGCAGGTATTTGCTTGTGAGCCACACAAATGAGCTATCCATGATGTTCCCGTTAATTAAAAGTCTGCGACGTATTTGTTTGCGCCAAACCACAGTTGCCATGTTAACAGTGTGGGTTGCTCTGTCCAGTTGTCAGATAATTCACGCCCATGAAATATCCCCGTCGGTCGGTGATCTGGAAATCAGTGACGATGCAGTGTCGCTTAAAATTCGACTCAATGCAGAGTCGTTTGTTGCACGCATTGATTTACAGTCGCTAGCGGATACGGACGACACAGAAGATGCGAACGACTACGATCTGTATCGGTCTATGGAGCCTGATCAACTGGAAGAAGCATTCCGCCTGTACTGGCCGGAGATGTCGCAGAAACTGCTAATCAAAGCGCCGGAGGCGCTAACTCTGGAATTGACAGATATCACCGTGCCCGAGGTGGGAAATATTGACCTGCCGCGCAAGTCTGAAATCGACATACGTGCGACGGTGACTTCGAGCGCACAAGCTGTGACTGTGAGCTGGCCTGCTGATTACGGCACCTTAATTGTGCGTCAGCAAGGGGTGGAATCGCCTTATACAGGATACCTTGAAAATGGTGGAACTACAGAGGCGATTTACCGTGCAGGCGTTACACAGAGGAATGCCTGGCAAAGCTTTGTCTACTACATACCTGTGGGTTTTGCACATATCATCCCTAAAGGGCTGGATCATATCCTCTTTGTATTGGGTTTGTTTTTTCTTGCTAGCGCGTTTAAGCCGCTTGTAGTGCAAATAAGTGTTTTTACACTCGCCCATACAATTACGTTGCTTTTTGGCGCGCTGGGCTGGATAAGTGTTCCATCATCGGTGGTTGAACCATTAATAGCCTTGTCAATTGTATTTGTCGCTGTTGAAAATTTATTCACAGACACGCTGCACCGATGGCGATTGTTACTGATTTTCTTCTTTGGCCTGTTACACGGGCTGGGTTTTGCCAGTGTACTTGAAGAATTCGGCCTGCCAACGTTGCAATTTATACCTGCATTGCTCGGGTTTAATATTGGTGTTGAGCTAGGGCAACTTATGGTTATTGCTATTGCGTTCTTCGCGATTACTGTCTGGTGCCGCAAAAAGTCCTGGTACCGTCGGTTGATTGTTATACCGGCATCACTAATTATTGCAGTAGTCGGTTGTTGGTGGTTTGTCGAACGGGTATTCTTTGCTTAAGAGATTTTTTCTCAACAAAAATATTTATCATCATGCTGATTAATTTGGTTTATTGGAAAATAATGTTGCCGTGAAACAAAGAATTAAACTATCACTCGGTCTGTGCGTTGCAGTTATAGCATTCGTAGCGTTAAAGCCCGCGAGCGCTGCAATTTGGGAATGTGGTGAACGCAGCAATCTGCCGCCAGAAGGTAAAAACTACTGTGCTGCCGGTGATTTCCGTCAATCTGAATTGAATATGAAAAAGATACTGGATGTGTTGCTGGCAAAACACAAAGAAGCGTTTGGTGATATCAGCGCTTTAAGCAATTCACAGAGCGCTTTTGAATCCTATCGGGACAACCAGTGCGTGTCTGAAAACAAGCGCATTGAAGACAAGGCGTTTCACCCAATGATAGTTGCCCAGTGCAAAACACGCCTGACCAATATTCGTATCGATGAACTAAAGCGGATGCAGGCGCAGGATCTCTGATCATCTGCCTGGCGATATTAGCCATCAGTAGTTAAAACTCGAGTAAGAGCACTTTCCCTGTTTTGCCGTAGGGTCCGAAGTTATCGTTTGTTAATACGTACTTTCTGTTATCGGTATCCTGTACAAGGCCGATGATGCGTGAGTCAAATTTTGCGATTTGTTGGTAATCCCACAGTGTTGATGTGTTTTCACCTGCTGAGAAAAGCTGACCAGATGGACTACGGAAGTCGAGACTCCAGTCTGCAAAAAGTAAATGGTTTTTCAATGCAGCGGGCTCTCCGTCACGGTGCATTACTGCACCTACTACAGCAGTGCCCACACCGGCCAGTTTGACAGCACTGCCTTTGCGATGAACGCTCATGTTTGCATATTCAACAACCGGATCAAACAGCTCTGTACTGCTGGTAGTTGCGGAACATTCAATCGGTGGATTTAACGGACGCGTGCGATCAAAACAATGGGTACCTTCTTTTAACGGCCAGCCGTAATTTCCCGGTTTATCGACTCGGTAGATTGCCTCCCATAATGTTTCGGCAACGGCGGTAATATACAGGGCGCCGGAATCATTCGGGTCAAA
>CAYPDN010000093.1:0-4377 GCA_964409445.1 uncultured Granulosicoccaceae bacterium | reverse complement strand
TTGGGGGATGTTGCAAACGCTGGTGATATTGCACCAGACATTACGTATAGCAAGATCGCTACAGGCAACGCAGCGCGTGAAAAAATATTCATTTACTTTCCTTTTCCTGGAAGATACAAATTATCAGACAAGGCTATTGCCGCTTAAGGTAGTTAACACAGACCTAAATTTCGGGTCATGAAGCGATGTTCTCAGGATATAGCCTGTTGTTATTTTCTCGACCCTTAGTTTGCGTTAACGGGCTTTGCATTAACATGCTTTGCCGCAGATCTGTCAATGTTTTCAGTATCAGTTGCTTTCTCAATAACGGTCTTTGCGAGCGACCGTACAAGCTTTGATCTATTGTATTTAACACTGGACGCGACGGTGGGAATCTCTCTGATAACTGTTCAAGGTTCACAACTGGATGATCTGGATCCAATGTTAAGGCCCAGTACTGAAGTGCCGCTCGCAAATCACTATAATTATTGGCGTTGAGTTTCTTTACAGATTTGCGAACCCGACGCCAGGCCTGCTTTTCAGACAGTGGCGATTGAGATCTGAGGCTATTTCGGATGAAGAAATAATAAATCAGGTACAGCAGGCCTGCGCTTGTGAACAACAGCAGCGCTGCTGCTAAAGCCATTTCTCTGTATCTTCCCGGTTTGGAATTGGCTGAAGGGGTTATCT
This sequence comes from uncultured Granulosicoccaceae bacterium, assembly GCA_964409445.1. Taxonomy (GTDB): domain Bacteria; phylum Pseudomonadota; class Gammaproteobacteria; order Granulosicoccales; family Granulosicoccaceae. The sequence goes on along the minus strand of CAYPDN010000093.1, from coordinate 3,708 downwards.
CCAGTGTTTCTTTACCCAATACTGCATTACGCCACTTGCGATGGTTGATATCCCACCACGGCAAGGTTATTTCCGGAAGCTCGTATCTGCCTGCAGCGCCTGCCACCAACGTGAACGGCAAAATCACCGAGCCGCTTAGTCCATGTTGATTTTTTTCAATAACACGAGTTGCCGCCTCAGGATAAGCGCGCAAGCCATCCGGTATTTGCATGTCCGGTAATTCCGGCACGGCTGCAGGATGCTGCCCTGTTATGTGAATAACGATTTGACGATGCACAGGTAAGCCGGGTACCAGTGGATCTTCTCCAGACCCCCATTGTGATGTCATTGTTACATTGGAAGCTGCCAGCCATTGGTGTTGACTGCTTTGATTGCTGTTTACCGGTGGACCAAGTAGAGCGGGGTGTATTTTTATCGACTTCGATTGAATAGCGGTACTGATTTCCGGATTACTTTTGCTGTTAATTCCACCAGCTGAAACCGGTAGCAACGCGTTGAATTGCATTGGCGACAGATTAATTTGCCCAGGGTTATTGCCGAACAAAGCATAGTCTGTCTGTACAAATCGATAGGGATGTCCATTATGTTTTTCAATCGACTCAGACCTTCGCAAGCTTACGAGTTCTGCATTGCTGGCTTCAAGTATTGACTGGCTCATACCAAATGCACCAGGCGGGTAGCCGACTCTAAGCTTTACCAGAATCTGTTCTTTTACCAATGCCTCTTTGCGATCAAATTCAAGCGTCGCAAGCAATTCAGGCAGGACCGTTTCTGCGTGAATGCCTGCAGAGATTGTGCAGACTGCAGTTAAAACTATAGCGAGCAGACTACGCATCAATAGCGGATATCCGTGGCCCGGTTTGCGGTGTGATCTTGTTCGGTATTGCGTAATTGTTCCTGGTAACTGAATTTGCGACGCAGGTAACCCCCGGGTTCAATCGGCAATTCTCTCAACCACTGCTCGCTATACGGAGACAGCACAGGATTGTCATTTTCTTCTGCGCGAGTCGGTGCAACTGTCTTTTCATCCGCGATCGCTGCATCTTCTGGTAACAGATCACTATCTGGTGATTCACCGTTGACCTCTTGTGCATCATCCGCAACAGTTGGATCAGGCGTATTACTGGCTTCACCACCTGAAGATTGTTGCTGTACAGCATTTTGCCGCAAAGTTGAGTCTCCACCTGCCACGCCGCCTATCTGTGACTGTTCACCTTCTGAAGCCTCATCAGAGGAAAGTTCAGAGTTTATCTGGCCCTGCTGATCACCATCAGCAGCGCCTGCACTGCGAGACTGCGATTCTTCTTCTGTTTCACCATTGCTCTGAAGCTGGCGCAGCAGACTAATATTATGCAGGGTATCCGCTTTTTCCTCGTCAGTGATATACAGTTGTGCTGCCAGCCGGTAGCTTATCAATGCAGCATCGAGGTCACCGGATAACGCCAGCGCATTGCCTCTGTTGTAGAGATCGTCTGCGTATTCCAGCTGGCTTAACGAACCAGTCGATTCAGCGTATCTTCCTTGTCGATAAAAGCTTACAAACTGCCAGCGGGAATTTTCAAAAAGTTCAGAAGCTTTTTTGTATTCCTGTTTTTGCATTTCGCGATGCGCTTGCTGATCTTTAGTCAACCATAGATCTATCCATTCAAATGCATGACTATCGGGTGGTACGATTACAAATAGAGCGAAAACCCAATACAAATTCTTTCTGAAGCCGAGTAGGGCAAGTGGCAGTAGTGCCAGAAGTAACCAATAGCCCGCGTCGTGGATTTGATCGTAGTCCCTGTTGTCATCATGCTCGCTGAATTGTCGCTTGAGTGGAGCAAGGCTGAGTATCTTATCGACATCCTGAGAGTCAGTTGTCAATCCTGAAAATCGGCCACCAGTGCTGCGTGCCAGGTCTTTCAGTTTGTCAGCACTCAGTTTTGCCATGACCGTTAGACCGCTGGAATCAACAACGTACTGGCCTGCGTTGGTGCTGTCTTTTCCGGATGGTCGATTGTTTTTCGTTAGCAGTGGTACCGGTGCACCTTGTTCAGTACCGATACCAAGTATCGAAAGACGAAACGATGAAGACCAGTTGCTTTTTATAGACGTTATCGCATTGTCGTGCAATCCGTCGGTAATCATGACCACATCACCCTGTGTGAATCCTGCGTCAGTGAGTAGTTGCACTGCCATTTCTACTGCGTCCTCAGCCTGACTGCCGTTGACGGGAATAACACCGGGCTCAAGTACAGGTACGAGTTCAATTATAATCTGCGGATCATTGGTGAGTGGTGTTACGCGATGGGTACTTCCGGCAAATGCAACAAGGGCGGATTCCTTTCCGCTCTGCGTGCGCAGCATATCGATCAATTTGAGCTTCGCGACCGACAATCGATCAGGCTTGATGTCGCGCGCTAACATTGATGGAGATAAATCGAGTATGAATACACGTGCATGGCTTGCATGGCCTGTTTTACCAGGAATAGATTCGCTACCCGGGCCAGCTAGTGCGAGGCAGGCAATGCACATTGCGGCATACGGTAACCAGGTAAATTTTCTGCCAGTCTGGTTTACCTGTAAGTAACGCAGATTCTTTTGTGCGATTGCAGAGCCCCAGCCAGCGGTTCGCTGTCTGCGACGTTGTAACCAGAACCAAAGTGCGATAACGGGAATCACGCCTAGCCATAGTGGTCTCAAAAACTGAGGGTCGGATAACCAATGAAGCATGTCAGTGATCCGCCCGAATTTTTGTAAGCCACATTGCACATAGCAACGCAATCGCCAGTGGCCAGTGATAGAGACTGCGTTGTGGACGTACAAATTCTTTCGCGGGGGCAGGTTCAAGTTCATCTATGGTTGCATAGATTGTAGATAACTGTTCTACATTGCGGGCTCTGAAGTAACGACCACCGGTTCTGTCTGCTATTAAAGCCAGAGATTGTTCATCCAGATCACGTGAAGGATTTATTTCTATTTTTTGTCCAATTACATCTTCACCAATGTGCGTATCTGCGCCTATACCAATAGCGTGAATTTTTATCTTTGCCTCGGCTGCAACCTGCATCGCACTGAGGGGATCGCTGCCATGGGTATTTGAGCCGTCTGACAATAAAATCAATACTCGGCTTTCAGCAGGGCGGTCACGTAACAAACTAATGGCGAGCCCCATGGCATCACCGATCGCAGTGGAGGATCCTGCAAAGCCCGGAAGGGCATCGACAAGTTCTGCGATGGCTGCCTGTCGGTCAAAAGTCAGTGGTGTTTGCAGATACGCCTGCTGGCCAAACAAAATCAAACCTATGCGATCACTTTCCCGACGTTCAATGAATTCACTGGCTATGGATTTGACCACATCGATACGCATAACATTCGAACCGTCTACGATCATATCGTCAATACGCATGCTGTCAGATATATCTATTGCCATCAGCAGATCACGTCCACTGGTAGTGACGTCAACCGGTTCTCCATACCAGATTGGACGAGCGACAGCAGCAAGTAACGAACACCACATCAGTACCAATAATATAATGTGTGAGTAACCTGATCCCTCCTTACTGCTTGTTATTGAGGCAAGGTCATCAAAGAAAGGTACAACTATTGCCGAAGGTCGTGACTGATATACCGGCAACAGTTTTCGTATAAGCCACGGCAACGGCAGCAAAATTACAAACCATGGCCAGCTCCATTCAAGCACCGGCATCTGCCTTTGTGTTGATG
>CAYPDN010000092.1:3468-11592 GCA_964409445.1 uncultured Granulosicoccaceae bacterium | reverse complement strand
GCGTATGCGGCCTTTTTTTATTGTCTTCCGTATGCCAAATGAGTCTTATTGAAGACACTCTTTCATACTGTGCTCAATAAACCGGTTATAAAAAAAGCCCTGTTGATAATCTTCGTATACTTCAAAAACATAGGGCGTTCGTGGGTTATAACTGAATTGTCTGGCCACATGCTCGGCAAAGTTTTTTGTTCGCAGCGGATGAACATAAATTTCAATATCACTGAAGAAGGGATCAGCGGCTTCAAGGTCTGCCTGCATGTCTATTATAATTTTTTCCATTGGCTCGCCTCTGCCCTGACGTTTGCGGTATTTTTTCCACATGTCTCTCGATATTCGAGACAGTTCTTTCAGTGGTTTTTTTCTTGCCTTAATGGAAGCCACCGCAAGATCGGTGATGTTCACAATCACATAGTTCTGGCCGAGGTTATCTAAGGAGTCGACGAAATCAATACCTTTGTGGGGTTTCATGTAGCCGACTTGTCCATAGAATGCAGCTCGACCGATGCCCGCTAGTTTTGCCAATCCGTCTTTGCGGCGCGCTTTACGATCAATAAAGAGTGATTGTTTTGCTTTGATCGATGGCTGTTTGGCATATTGGCTCCACGTTCCGATACCAACTTCGTTTAAGCTAAGCATTTCGTCGGCAGTGGATCCGTAGTGTTCTGAAAGTGCTGCCAGTTGTGCAATTTGTGCTGCCGTTGAGCACTCGGCAACAAACGGTTTTTCATACAGTGACTGTATGGAGCCAGAGATGCTGGAAAGAGGGATATCATAGCCCCTTACACTTTTGGTATCCCAGGTGCCTTCCGGCGGCAGGAACGGGTCTCTTGGATCATCGCCTACCGGTAAAAATTTGAAATCTGTATTGTCGGAGAGTTTGGTTACCGATGTCTCAACGGCGTTTTGATAGTTTCGATTATAAAGACACTTGCTGGTCAGTGATTTTATCGAGTCCTCGCTGCGAGTCAGCAGTGTTGCAGCATTTTCTGTCGCTTTGTTGTACTGGAAAACTGGTGTCCAGTTTGTATTGCAGGTGTCGGTGTTAACATTGCCGGGTGATGGACTATCGGCAATAGTTTGCCAGCCGATGCTGCGCAAAACTTCGAGCCGGCAGGATAGAACATCTGCGGCGTGGAGCGGAACAGAGGTTAGTAAGCACAACAGCACTGCCGCGTTGCGTATTATGGTGTTGATGGGTAGTTGTCCTGGAGGTTAAACCGCGTTGTTGTCGCCTTTGTCTGATGTTTGATTGTCTGCAGCGGGATAGTTCAGATCCTGACCTTGATTATTTTCAGGTGTTTGATCTTCTGTGCGATCCTGTATGTCAGAGTCGTTGTCATCCGGCGATTGAGATGTCGATGCAACGGTGCTTTGCCTGCCACTATGCTGCGATTCACTATTCTGGGTTGGGCCTTTGCGGGCTTTTTCAAGATTTTCTCGGTTCAGTATTTTTTCACTGTGAGGAACAAAGTTGGTCTTCGGTAACCAGTCACTGAATTCAACCCCGTAGATCTCCCAAACCGTGACAAACAGCGCGGCGATAATAGGCCCGATTATAAAGCCCGGCAGACCAAAGGTAAGCAAACCACCGAGCGTTGAGAAAAATATCATCAGCTCATGCAGCTGTGTATCAGAGCCAACCAGTTTAGGTCTTAATACGTTGTCGATGCTGCCGACCAACAGTGCACAATAAACAAACAGGCCGATAGCAAATACCCACTGACCGTTGGCAGCGAGGTAGATGCATGCAGGGATCCAGACCAGCGCTGCACCGATACCAGGCACTACAGACAACAGCATCATAGCGACGCTTAAAAAAAGTGCATTGGGAATGTTACATACCCAGAGCCCGATGCCCGCCAGTGTCCCTTGCAGAAATCCGATTACTGCGGTGCCTTTAAGGGTAGCAATAGTCACGCTTCTGAAACGATTGAGCAGCAGCCCTTCATTTTTGTCGTCGAGTGGCAGGTAGTACAGGATATGCTTTATAAGCTTATCGCCGTCCATCAGGAAAAAGAAAAAGCTGTAAAAGACAAGTAATGCGGTAATGACTGCATTGACTGTCCCGCGGGTGGCACTTTGCAGAAGGTCTACCGCCGTGCTGCTTGCGAATACAAATACGCCACCGAGGCGTTCAGCCAGTTGATCCCGATACGGCTCAACAGCGCTGTAGAACGGCAGCTTTTCAAGTTGTGAAGACATGAACCCGGGTTGATTGATTGCATTCTGAAACCACGGCAGGCTGTTGGCTGCGAGTTCAGCGCCCTGGCCGACAAACACAGTGCCAATCATCACAATGGGTATGAAGACAAAGCACAAGACAATCAACAAAGTAAATAATGATGCAACGCCACGGCTGCCACCGAACAAGCGCAGTATTTTCCGGTACAACGGGTGAAAAACTGCAGCGAATAGTCCAGCCAGAAAAATCGCTTCCAGAAATCGCCAGATGATCCCGAGAAACAGAGCGCTAATGGCAGCGACAACAATTGCCAGTACGCTTTTGTTTACCAGAGTGGTTTTGTCCATTGCTAAGTAATTATACGTCTCGGGCAGTGGTCGTATTGTATCCTCGTCTTGCCGAAGTGTCTTCAGGCAATTAGCGCAGCGCGTTGTGAGCGGTGGTTTGTCTGAATCAGTGACTTATGATATGCGTCTGTCAGGCACGCCGGCTCAGCTGGTACTCGCGGAGAATAACCAGTAATCCGCCGGCGACCACAAACGGCAGACCCCACCAGATATTGGCGTCCGGGTGCTCACCAAATAGAAAAATCGCTGCAATGCTTGCGAATGGAAAAGACAAATATTCAAACGGTGCGAGCGTGGCGGGTGTCGCGTATCTCAGTGCTAACGCTGTGGTCAGTTGTCCGAATCCACCCGCAATCCCGCACAGTAACAGCCAGCCCCATGCGATTTTGTCGGGCAACACCCAGCTTAGTGCCGGCACATGCGACCAGCTCAACGGTATTGTCAGCAGAGCCAATAACATGGTCGCGACAGAAAAGCTGATAACCGCAGAACCACTGGTTTCCGTTCTTGATAATTGCCTTAGGCGCACTTGCGCATAGGCCCAGAAAACTGCAGCACTAAGTGACAAAACTGCACCAATTGCTGCAAGTGACCCATAGTCTGCACCAATGCCTAGCCGTGGCCATACAATGATGGTGACGCCGACGAGCCCTGATGCGATAGCTACGGAACGCACAACTCTTATTCTTTCACCAAGCAGGGCCCACGCAAACGCCACAACCAGCAGAGGCATAATGAAACCGATAGCCGTCGCTTCCGGTAGCGGTATCAGTGTGATCGCGACAAACCACATGAACATGGCGCAGGCGGCAGACAGTGCCCATGGTAAGTGCGCTCGATAAGAGATAATTCTTAGCTGTTTTGTTGCGGTTCCAGAGCGGTCGCTAATTTGATAAAACAGATAAACAGTGGCAATACCAATGGTTGCTCTGGTAAAAATAATTTGTCCAATTGGGATGTTGTCATGCACGAGCTTGATCGCCACGACCATTGTCACCAGCAAAGCAATGGATGCAACTTTAAGGCTGATGCCAAGCAGCGGTCTAAGATTGGTTTCTGACTTTTGACTCACACGACTGCAGTTTTATCCGACAATAAGGGTCGCAGTGTACTCGCAATGGCATGACCTTGAAAATCTTGTTTTTGTCTGGTTGTCGATTGCGGTATTCTTGCAACTGCTAATCTCTGGAATACCCGCTTTTGTTGTCGCTAACTTCTGAGCAGCGCAAGAACCTTGCGTACATTCTTGTGTTGCTGGCACCTGCGATGTGGTCGGCTAATTATATTGTTGCACGCGCAGCACCCGGTACTATTGGTCCGCACTTACTGGCTTTTTCAAGATGGTTTCTGGCTCTGTGTCTGATGCTGCCATTCGCATTACCGGAGCTTATCAATAAATGGTCACAGTACCGCTCTGAATGGCGTCGATTACTGGTGCTTGGTGCACTGGGTATGTGGATTTGCGGCGCTTTTGTTTATATCGGGGGTCAAACGACAGAAGCACTGAACATGGGGCTGTTGTATGCAGCAGCGCCGGTACTGATTGCAGTTGCATCTGCGTTAATGTTTGATGACAAGCTGCGCGCGCTGCAGATATTGGGACTCTGTATGTCCATACTCGGCATGCTTGTCATTATACTGAAAGGTCGTTGGGGTAATCTGCTGGAGGTTAAATTCACACGCGGTGATTTGTGGATACTAACTGCTGTTTTAAGCTGGACTCTATATTCAATTTTGCTGCGTAAATGGCAGAGTGTGCTTGGTACTTTTACAAGACTTGCTGCAATCACCGCTGGTGGCGTATTGGTATTGCTGCCGGGTACCATTGTGGAAATTTCAACGACAGGGCTTCCGACAGATTTCAGTAAAGCGCTGGGTCTTGTGGTAATTGCTGCAATTTTACCGGGCTTTGGAGCTTATCAGGCCTATTCGTTTTTACAACAGGAACTGGGTGCCGCGCGTGCAGGATTTGTTTTATACATCAGCCCTTTGTATACCGCGTTAATTGCCTGGTGGTTACTGTCAGAGCCACCGCAGTTGTATCATGCAATGGGTGCTGCCTTAATATTGCCGGGTATGTATCTCGCCATGAAAAGAAGTAGTACATAAAAATTAGTAATTTCATAGTTAGAAAGTCAAAGCATTAAACGGTGTACAACATGGAAATTCAAAGACTGTCTGCATTTGCAAATGGAGACGAAGGTGGAAATCCGGCAGGTGTTGCACTGCTTGATGAATTACCCCAGGCCGATATCATGCAACGGGTTGCGGCTGATGTAGGTTTTTCTGAAACCGCGTTTGCAGCCCCCAAAGATGATTCGTGGCGGGTACGCTATTTTTCTCCGGAAAGTGAAGTGCCTTTTTGCGGGCATGCAACCATAGCGCTTGGCGCAGCACTCGCACAGCAATGTGGCAACGGTGCATTCGCGCTTGAATTGAATAACACCAGTATCACTGTTGACGGTGAAGTTGACGGTCACCAAATTCGCGCCAGCCTGCAGTCACCTGAAACCAGTTCGTCCCCTGCAGATCCGCAACAAGTGAGCGCCGCGTTGGAATTGTTTGGCTTCTCGGCGGATCAAATCGATAGCAACTTGCCCCCAGCGTTTGCGAATGCCGGTGCTAACCATTTAATTCTCGGTTTAAAGACTCGTCAGATACTTGCAGACATGAAGTACGACTTGCAACGTGGTCGTGCTTTCATGAGTGATGCGGACATTGTGACTATCTGTCTGGTCTACGCAAAAAGTCCGGTACTTTTCCATACACGCAATCCATTTGCATCCGGCGGAGTTTACGAAGATCCGGCGACCGGTGCTGCGACTGCCGCACTCGCAGGCTACCTTCGAGATATCAACTGGCCGCACAACGGCAAAATTGATGTTGTACAGGGAGAGGACATGGGCTACAAGTCTCTGATTCATGCTGAATTTGGCAGCAACACCGGTGAGTCCATAAGGGTTTCCGGTGCAGTAAGGTTGTTGTAGCCTCATTGCTGTACGCAGGTGAGTCATAACTTGCATGGAGGGATGTGCGCTTAAGAGTTAGAATGGTTGTATCAAATTAACCACTGATTTCCCGATGGCTAAAGCGCGAAACATACTTTTTATTATGTACGACCAACTGCGGTATGACTATCTCAGTTGTGCCGGCCATCCTCATCTTAAAACTCCGCACTTTGACCGTGTCGCGTCCCACGGTGTCAGATTCTCCAGATGTTATGTGCAGTCACCGGTGTGTGGTGCTTCACGAATGAGTTTTTATACCGGTCGCTATGTTCACAGTCATGGAGCAGCGTGGAACAACTACCCGTTAAAAGTCGGTGAGCTCACCATGGGCGATCACCTGCGTGATTGTGGAATGGATGCCTGGTTGGTTGGCAAGACTCACATGAAAGTTGACGCAAAAGGATTGGCGCGTTTAGGTATTAGTGCGGAAAGTGTTATTGGTGCCCGTGTTGCAGAGTGCGGGTTCGATATTCATCTCAGGGATGATGGCTTGTGGGGAGTCGGCCCCGACGGCTCCTATGACTCTCGACCGTCGCCGTACAACACTTATTTAAAAGGCAAGCAATACCCTGGAGATAACCCATGGCAGGACTACGCTAATGCCGGCGTCGAAGACGATATGGAGATTGCATCCGGCTGGTTGCTTAAGCACACGGATAAACCTGCCAATATTCGTGAGGAAGATTCTGAAACACCGTGGCTAACCAGGTGCGGTATAGAGTTTATAGAGAAACAGAACCCGGATAAGCCCTGGCTTTGCCATCTTTCATTTATTAAACCGCACTGGCCGTACATTGTGCCAAAGCCCTACCATGACATGTACAACGAAAGTCACTTACTGCCAGTGGTAAGAAATGAATCAGAGAAGCAGGATGCCCATCCGGTATATCAATCCTACTTTCAAAACGCCATTGCAAAAGCGATTTGCGCACCTGGCATCAGAGAAAAAGTAATTCCTGCGTACATGGGTCTGGTCAAACAGTGCGACGATCAACTGGGTGTCCTGCTTGACTATCTTGAGACGTCTGGTCGCATGCAGGATACGATGATTGTTTTAACCTCTGATCACGGTGATTACCTCGGTGATCACTGGTTAGGTGAAAAAGACCTGTTCCATGAGTGCTCAGTGAAAGTGCCTCTGATTATCTATGATCCATCCGACAGTGCCAATGCCACACGAGGTACCGTATGTGATGAACTTGTGGAGAGCATCGATCTCACTGCGACATTTATTGAAACTGCGGGTGGTGCAGTACCGGATCATATTGTTGAAGGAAAATCACTGATACCGTTTCTGCACAACCACACTCCCGTGCAATGGCGTGATTATGCAGTAAGCGAGTACGACTACTCGGCAACACCACAAGCGATGAAGCTGAACTTAGAACCGCGTGATGCGCGTTTGTTTATGGTTGCAGACAAGCGCTGGAAATTTATGCATGCAGATGGCGGGTTCCGAGCAATGCTGTTTGATCTGGAAAACGATCCGGATGAGCTGAATGATCTTGGTGATTCAGACGAGCATGAAGATATTTTAAGCCTGATGTACGAACGTCTTTCACAGTGGGCTCGGCGTCCATCGCAACGCACCACCACCTCTGATGAAACTATTCACAATATGAGAGGTGATTCGCGTCGCAAAGGTATATTGCTCGGTACTGTGGATGGAAGGGAATTAGAGAAAGACGTACTGGATTCAATAACCGGTAAAGCGACCATGCGTTTTACTGATCCAGAGTAATTGTTGCATTAGATAGCGCGAAACGTTTGCGGTTTACGCTTTTGCTAAATCAAACCGTCTTTGCAGTTGGTCGTTTAGTTCTTTGGCAAGCTTCGTGTGGTCTTTGCTGTTGTCCAGTGCTTCAATCACACACTGTCTTTGAGTTTTGGGTGCCAGGCCCCCACTTGCAAGATCAGTATTCAGGTTAGTGGGAAACGGGTAGCCGTCGGTGCAGGCCGCCACAACGTTATTGAGTTGTTCAGTGCTTAATGAGTTATTTTTCTTTGCCGCCAGCAACGTTGGATACACAGCGTTTACTAATCCCACGTAGTCAATGGACTCCATAACCCTGCCAAAAGCGGATGACACTTGCAGCAGGTTGGCGAGTCGGTGATGGTCGGTGGTGGTATTTTCACCGGCGGCATGCATAAGTGCCGGGTTAAAGAAAACTACATCGCCCTTTTTTAGCGCGAGTTGCGAGTGATTTTGATTAAAGTACTCCTGAAACTCATTGCGGTTAAAGGCCAGGTAGCCTTCGGGGAAATGTTGTGAATAAGGTAAATAGAGAGTCGGTCCGGTTTCCAGTGGCATATCACAATGTGCAATCGCACCTTGTAATGTGAGTATCGGTGATAACAAATGCACATGTTTTGGGTAATGCAAAATCTGATCTTGTGCCATAAAACCGAGATGGTAATCCCGGTGTGCCGATTGTGCAGCACCACCCGGGTTTACTCGATTAACCTGGGCCGTGATTTGGTAGCCCGTTCCAAGCCATGCCTCAGAGGCGAGGGCTATTGTCTCGTTTGAATAGTAGCGGGAAAAATTATCTGCATCTGCATGGCAGTGTTTCTGCAGTGCATTCCA
>CAYPDN010000092.1:1675-3368 GCA_964409445.1 uncultured Granulosicoccaceae bacterium | reverse complement strand
ATTTTCAAGAACTTGCGGTGCCAGCTAAATTTTGTTTTGCCTGGTCGTGTTTGCAGCAAGTGTATTAGTAGCTGGAATTCGGGCTCTGATCCGGATCGATTTCGTCGTATACCTCGTCTGGATCGGTGTCATTCAAGAGCAACATCTCTCTGACCGCTTCTATATGCTCGAGGACTTTTTCGTAGTTATCTCCGTGATCAAAGCGATTAACTTCAATGGCTCTTGGCATGTAAGTAAACGCGATCTTTAGCGCCTGCAGGGCGTCTTCACTTAGTTTATCCTGAGGTTTGTTTTTATCTGGCATGGTTGGATTTTACAATCGCTCTATCTGAAGTAGTAGCTAGTAAAAATACACGTGCCCGTTGCGTTCGGCAAGCGCGTTCGGCAAGCACGTCAGCAAGTGCAGGCTAGCTGAATGCGAGTTCTTCCTGCTCCGCGGTCAGCATTGCGCGGCCGTTCACGATTGCAGCGTTGATATTAATAATTCCTGTTTCACTATTTGGCAGTGTGGAAACTGCAGTATCACACCAAAGGTAGCTGTCGCCGGAATCAAGAGAAAGCACTTCCCAGCGCGCCGCTTTGCTTGCGACCGGATAGCCCGGCTTTACAAGTATGTCGCCGTTGGCGAGTAGAGAGTTCAGGTCTATCATTTGATTATTCTGGGTAACAAGACCTGGCAGGAATTCGCTAACCAGAATATCGTTGCTTGTATCATTAACGAAGATCACAGTATCTTCCGGAACACTTCTGCCGGTGATGATTTGTATTTTAAGATGACCGCAGGAATCATTCGCAAGCGGGGACTCATCCGTCGCTGAGCTCGTGGCAGAGGCACTGCCGCTGACTGCTGTTGCCGCTATTGCACTGGCTGATGTTGCACCGACCGATGCTGTACCGATCCCGGCCATTAACTTAAGAGTTCTTCGCTTATTTTGATCCATATGCTGCTCCAGGTTGAATCGATGACAAAATCTATGTCCTGACGGTAGCACGCCGACGAGCTAACTCTCAGATTTAGTTATAGTTTGTAACACGTTGTTTGTTGTTTCGGGTGTTGTAGCAAGGTTTATGCATAGCAATTGTTGTGAGCGGAATTGTTGCTTAAATTAAGCGTAGGTGAAGCTAACCTAATACTGGAGCTGGTAGAGCAGATCGAGGGATGTCGTGAGTAAAAATATTATCGGATTAACTGTGGCCCTGGTTTTCCTGGCAGGTTGCTCAACGTCCGGAGAAAAAGTGGTTGCCGCGCCGATTGATTATACCGGGCGCGTTTGTGAGTCTCCGATATTTCAGGAGATTATTGGAACATTCAGTGGCGAGTTACAAGCTCGCGAAGGTGATCGCTTTTGTGTGTGGGATGCCACAGTGTCGGTATTGGCTGCCGATAGCGATGATCAGAGTTGTGAGCTTGAAGGTACAATAGCAACGACACTGGTGCAGCAAGGCCCAGCAGCTACGCTTCCCTATATATGTGACGTCGGTGTCCGTGATGTGACGTTTGTCAACGGCCTGCAGATCGGCGATGATCTCATAACGGTGCGACCAGTGTCATTGGGTTTTACTTACTTACCTTTTCTTGAAGAGCGAGATAGCGCTGGCAACGAATTGGTTTTTGCGGTTCCGCAGTTTCAGTTTAGCGTTATAGAAATGGCCGGGCTTCGAGCTGAAAACGGAAGGCTTGAAAAGCAGTAGT
>CAYPDN010000092.1:0-1575 GCA_964409445.1 uncultured Granulosicoccaceae bacterium | reverse complement strand
GGAAAGCCGGGTACGGATCGGGTAGCTCACTTCGATGATATACAGCATCCTGCGTTGTTTCTTTCAGGCACGCGGGATGCGCTGGCCGATAGTGCCTTGTTGTCTGAACAGACAGGAAAGCTAACTGCTAAAACAAAACTACACTGGCTGGACACGGCAGATCATTCGTTTAAGGTTTTAAAGCGCACAAGAAAAGTTGATCTTGATGTTTATGAAGAGGCCGCGGGAGTCGCGGCGTCTTTTGTTTCTGATACTTTAACGTAGCGTTACTCTGCTAATGCGTGTAGCGATAAACATCTTTTCAAGATGCTGTTGTCTTGCCGATACAGGGTTTTAAACGTTAGAAGCACCGGGTCCAGGTGTCGCGCCAGGCGGGCACTTGCCGAGAATAATCATACCGAGTACTTCGTCTTTCGTGACATCGGTAGTTTTTGCGGCGCCGACGACGGCACCATTTTTCATAACTACCACGCGGTCGGCCAAATCAAAGACGTCGTGGATATCGTGGCTGATAAGAAAAATGCCTATTCCATCTGCTTTAAGTTGGTGGATAAGTTGTCCGACCTGTTCAGTCTCAGCCGGGCCGAGTGCGGCAGTGGGTTCGTCCATTATAAGTATGCGAGCATTAAAGTGTATTGCGCGCGCAATCGCGACAGACTGCCTTTGGCCACCAGACAATTGCTTTACCGGATCTTTAAAGCGTGTGAAGTTCGGATTGAGTCGGTTCATTACTTTTCGGGTTTCGGCTTCCATAGCCGCATCGTCGAGGGTTCCCCATCGAGTTAGCAGTTCCCGCCCGAGGTAGAGATTGGCCGCGGCGTCGACGTTATCTGCCAGTGCCAGAGTTTGATAGATCGTTTCTATACCGAAGTCTTTTGCGTGACGCGGGTTGTCAATGGTTGCCTCTTTGCCATCAATGAAAATGCTGCCGCTATCGCGAGTGTAAGCACCTGACAAAATTTTAATAAGCGTAGATTTACCAGCACCGTTATGGCCAAGCAAACCCACTACTTCACCGGGGTACAATTCGCATGAGGCATTGTCTACTGCATGTACTCCACCGAATGAAATAGAAATGTCCTTCATTTCAACCAGCGGAGAAGCGGTGTTTTCAGATTGCTGTTGTGCGGTTTGCATAGTTGTGACGTTCCGTTATACAGACTTTCTGCGGTAGAGATTGTCCAGGAATACCGCAATCACCAGTACGCAACCTACTACCAATTGTTGAATTGCGGAGTCAAAACCGATCAATACCATACCCGATTGCAGCGACTGCATAACCAGTGCGCCGAGTATTGCGCCATAAATGGTGCCGATTCCACCTGCGAACGACGTGCCTCCAATAACCGCGGCTGCAATAACGTATAGCTCATCGAATTGTCCGAGAGCCAGTGTGGCCGATTTTAATCTGGCACTGGCAATAACCGCGGCAATGCCGGTCAGTGCACCCATCAAAGAGAATATCAGCATCGTCATTTTTTTAGTGTTTATGCCCGCAAGTTCAGCGGCTTCCGGATTGCCACCGATCGCGAATACGTATCTGCCAAAGCGGGTGCGTGTTGCGAGGAATGTCAT
>CAYPDN010000091.1:0-11611 GCA_964409445.1 uncultured Granulosicoccaceae bacterium | reverse complement strand
CGATGCTCTCAAGGATAAGAAAGTTCGGGCTGCAAGCTGCCAGGTGAATGTTGGCTACGCCTTCCACAGGACCGCAATACAAGTGCGGCGCTATTTGCGCGTAGCTTGCCTCTGCAAGTGCTGCAATTTTCTTCGCTTCTAATATGCCACCAACGCGTCCCAGCGCAGGTTGCAATATGGAAGCAGCCTGCAGATCGAGCAACCGTGCAAATTCGTATTTGGTGGTCAGTCGTTCACCGGTTGCAATTGGAATAGTGGTTTGTCTTGCAACGCGAGCCATTTCTTCCGGACGCTCCGGTGGAACCGGTTCTTCAAACCAAAGTGGGTCAGAGGATTCCAGCACTGCGGCCAGACGGATAGCACCGGACGTCGTAAACTGACCGTGTGTTCCGAATAGTAAGTCGGCTTTGGTACCCACAGCTTCGCGTATCGTTTTTACAAATGTCTCGCTGCGTTTGATCGATTCAAGGTCTGGCTGGTGCGGATCAAATGTTGTGTAGGCACCTGCAGGATCAAACTTAACTGCGGTAAAACCCTGCTCCACATATTCCACTGCGCGAGACGCCGCGACATCCGGGTCACTGTAAACCGGGTGTGGGGAATTGGCGCTTATGTTATCCGGTGGATAAAGGTAAGTATAGGTTCTGATTTTTTCGAATACTTTTCCACCGAGCAGAGCGTAGACTGGTTTGCCAGTGGCTTTGCCAACGATATCCCAAAGGGCGGTTTCGAGCCCGCTCAATACTCCCATCAAAGAGATGTCCGGGCGCATCGAGTACCCCCGGCCGTAGACATTGCGCCAGAGAGTTTCAATCTGAAATGGATCTGTGTTTTCAACATGAGAGCTAAATACATCTTCAATCATGTGTCTGACGACTGATGCTGAAAAAGTTGCGTTATAGACTTCACCAATACCGGTGATACCGTCGTCTGTCGTGAGCTTTACAAAGATGAAGTAGCGACCGCCCTTGTATGGTGGCGGATTGCCAACAATAAAAGTTTGCAGATCTTTAACTACCATCGGTATTTAACGCCTTGTTGCTCTAACGCTTTATTGCCCTGTCTATATTATAAATATGGGCCGATGTTTAACGCGATTCGTAGTGAGCCACCAATAAACTAAAATCTTTTGCCAGCACTTCGGCACTTTGTGGTGGGGTAAAGATAGCCTGTACTGCTGCATCCGGATTGATCAGGATAATAGAAGAAGAGTGATCGACCAGATAGTCCGGGTCGCTGCGATCCTCGGGCACTGAATAGATTGCGCTAACCTGATCGGCGAATTGTTTGATGGCATCAGGTGTGCCGGTTGCTGCACTAAAGCCTTTGTTAAAATACTTAACGTATCCTTTCATGTGCTCCGGTGTATCACGTTCCGGATCTACCGACACAAGTAGTGTGTTTGCTCCGGGGCCATCCTGTTGGGTCAACAGTGCGTCCATCTGATTTAACGTAGTTAAAGACATTGGACAGGCATCGGGGCAGAAAGTATATCCGACGTAGATAAATGTCCAGGTGTCTAAAAAATTTTCTTCAGTGAACGGATCACTATTGTGATCGATCAGGCTTACATCCCTGAGCTTTTCAGGTTCTGGAAAAGAGAACCCGGTTAGTTCCGTCAAGTCGGGTCGGTCTTTTTGCTGTATCCCGAAAAATAAACCCGCAGCCAGTGCTGCGACTGCGACAAATGCGATAGAAATTTTATTCACGTTAAGCTTGTATAGAGTTATGTAGTGTCATGGACCATAGTCTTTGTTGATCATGGTTTTTATGACTGTAGTTTATTGGTAATGGTCTTTGAGTGCGCAGTGTTATTTTTTTTTGTGGTTGTTGTGTTCTTTGTGATTTACATGTTTAACATCTGCATTGGGTGATTCTTTCAGGACCGGAACTTCAATAGTGTGTGTATTGCCATTATCGAATGCTAACTCCACGGTGATCTGATCACCTGCTTCGAGTGATTTATTCAAGTTGAACACCATAATATGTTCGGCATGGGGTTTGAGACTTGTTTGTTCGCCTGCTGCTATTGCAATTGACTCCACCTGTTGCATTTTCATCACACCGTCTTCGTGTTTGTGGGTGTGAAGTTCTATTTTAGGTGAAATCTCAGATGCGGCACTCAGCAGGCTGATGTCGCTGCTGCCGTGGTTCATAACAGTCAGATAAATTGCTGTGGTGGTTACACCTGGCGGGGTCGCTCTGACCCATGCGCTGTTCTCGGGAATCATAATGCCATCGGCAGCCAGCGCGGCGTTACCAAGTAAGAGAAGTGATGCAAGTAAGTATTTCATACGGGTTAAACGTTTACCTGTGGGGTTTTGATTGCGGTTAATTTGATGTTTTTAGTACTGTAGTGTTATTGCGCTGTTTCGCAAGCCAGAGTGCGCTCCAGCCGCAAAGCAGTATAAACGGTATGACGCACAGATTAACAAAACCCCAGCCCAAATGGTGATGCAGTGCACCGGAGGACAGAGCGGTCACCGACACGGTACTGAATACAATGAAGTCATTGGCGGCCTGAACACGGCTTTTCTCAGATTCTTCGTAGCATTCAGTCAAGAGTGTTGTGCCACCCACAAACAGAAAATTCCAGCCAACACCAAGCAAAATCAGAGCTGACCAGAAATGCCAGACCGTCTGGCCTGTGAGATTGAGTACCACACAGAGCATACACAGGACTGCACCCGTAAAGAGTATTTTGCTGATACCGAAACGGTCGATGAGGTTGCCTGTGATAAACGACGGCGCGAACATCGCAACCACGTGCCATTGAATTACAAAAGCGGTATCACTGAGGCCCATTTGACTGGAATGCATTGCCAACGGAGTTGCTGTCATTACCAAATTCATCGTCGCATAGCCCAGCGTGGCGCATAGGCAGGCAACAATAAAGACCGGCTGTTTGATGATGGAGCTGATCGGTCTGCCGGTGCTCTCTCCAGGTACTTTGGCCTTTGGTTTTGGCAAATCCATAAAGCTAACAGTCAGTAACGAAAGCAGATAAACGCCAATTACAATCACAAACGCACCAGCGTAGATAGAGATGTCGAGCATGTTCTGACTCCAGCGAGCCAGATTTGGACCGATAAACGCGGCGACCACGCCACCTGCCATCACCCATGAGATAGCGACGTTTTTTTTATCTGCGGGTACTATTTCCGGGGCAGTAAAGCGGTAGTAGTTGCCAAAGGCGGTAAAGCAACCAAAGCAGAAGGTTGCCATGCAATAGATCCACAGAGAGTGCTGATAGATTGCCAACAAAGCGAGACAGGCGCCGGAGATACCGATCAACGAGGCAAACAAGAAGCCATTGCGTCTTCCCCAGCGACCCATTGCGAGTGAGGCCGGTACGCTGCAACACATAACCGCAATAAACTGGAGGGAGAGTGGCAAAGTGGCCAGCGCTTTGTTGTCGGCCAGCTCCAGACCGATTAGTGCAGACACAGTAATCAGCAGGGACGAGCATATGAACATATACGCCTGACACGCTGTCAGCAGATAAATCGTACGTGGCAAGGTGTGGCCCTGTTTCAAATGATGTGCAGCGGTGCCGGCAGTATAAATTAAATTCAGCGGCGGCCCGGAGTCTCGGTGTAGTAAAAACCGAAGGGGCACAGTACCCCAGTACGTAAGGGGTAGTCGAGAGGGATGTTTAAAGTCGGACCAATAATGGTCCGACTGCACAGCAGTTTTTCAGATTGTTCTTTCTGAGTGGTGTTGAGTGTTAGTCAGTCCAGAGAGAGGCGTTTTCTTCTTCTGCAACGGTACAGAAATCTTCTGTTTCCAGTGAAGTGAAGCGCACGATTGTCGCGCTGTCGCTGAACCAGTGCTCAGTGATTATCAGAGGAATTCGCTCTGACAGTTCCGGGTAGTCGCGTGTCTCTGTTGGTGTGCCGAACTTTTCGGCCGCCGCTGCAAAGTCGGCAGCACACGGATGATTGTATTCGTGCGCGTCAGAAATGGAGTCACCATCGCTATCCAGATCGAGGTAGTTTGGTATGCCATCGCCATCTGGGTCACCTGTGCCTTCGGCGTCATTGGATCGGCCATCGCCATCAGTGTCTGGGGAAGAGTCGTCGGCTTGAATCAGCGCAACTCCGGGCTGACTTGCATCTTGCTGAATTAATGCGCTTCCGGTGGAATCTTCGCCACTGCCACCGCAGGCAGTTAAAACAAACGCGCAACAGGCCATTGTGGATATTAGTTTTAAGTTCTGCATTTTTTATCTCCGCGTCGGGCTTGTTTGCCCGCAACCAGAGTATTAACGGCAGCTGTCGGTAAAATCGCAGTTACACATGGTTACAAGCGGTGGCTGATTGATCCGGGTGTGCAACCTTTGTTCCAGGCATTAATTTTTCTTGAATGATGAATTGTCAAACTGTGATATTCGTAATCCGCAGTGCCTGCTTTTTTTTCATAATATTCAGGAATTTCTGAATTGCCGGAAACATCGGATCGGCAATGAATTGGCTTGTTATTCCCTGGAACGCCTGTATCTATACACACTTGTATTTATACATTAGTAGAAGGCAATGCAAAAAAAAATACTTTACAAATTTGTATGCAATATATTCATAGCGCAACTGTTCTTTAGTTTATCGCTTTATATGCAGTGTTTAAGCGATCACAGGGCTTGAGAAATTTGTTTACGACAGTGCTTTTATGGCACAAACTAGCATAGAATGTTGTCGCTAAAAGTCGCAACGGTGTCGAATTCTGAGCTTGGAATTCCTCGTAAGTTGTGGTCTTTAATAAGCTTTGTGAAGTAGTCGCAAACTAGTAGAACTTTAGGCACCATCCGGAGTCATAGAAGCACCCGGTCGTGGGTTTGTAGGTTTATGAGAGAATAGTTGTGAGCGAAAGAAAGCAAGGAGCCGTCAAGTGGTTCAACACTGAGAAGGGTTATGGTTTTATCCTGAGCCCGGAAGGTGAAGATGTATTTGTCCACTATCGGTCAATTCAGGTAGAAGGCTTTAAAAACCTTCGCGAAGGCCAGGAAGTATCTTTTCTTCAAATTAAAAGCGAGAAGGGCTGGCAGGCTGCAGAAGTAGAGCTTGTCGCCGGTGAATTTGCCGAAAGCGCCCAATCAGATCTGCAATCACAGGCAGCAGAATAGTTTTTGCCTGACAACTCGTGCCGCTAATTTGTGCCGGTGCGGTCAGAGTTGCGTTACGCCCGGATTTGCTGCCAGGGATAGGTTGCCGACTCCCCAATGAACTCTGTCCTGGGGGCTTTGGATTCACTTCAGCGCTTCTCTAAGCGAATATCACGGTTACAGCCTCTGGACCGCGCTGACCGTCGATGCTGTTGTTACGTCCCTTTTTGCGACGTGGTAGATCATTTCTTTCGACCTTATCATTACTTACTGTTAACATTTCCCAACATACTAGAAGCTGTGGGTCTTGTGCCGGGATTGTGTGATGTTTCGCACGATATAAACGGCACAATGGTGCGTTTTTTTGTTCTGCGCAGTCGCGCTGACAAGGGTTGAACTTCGATCACGCAAAAAGTCACCAGGGACTGGTATAAATGCTCCAGCGCGGTTCGAACTATTGGAACGACGCGACCACAGACAAGAAAATTGGGAAACAGGAAATGACTAAGAGCTGGATTGCGGTTTTAACGGGGATACTAATGATGCCTGTTGTGATGCCTGTTGCGCACGCTGATAACTGCGGTTGGCCGGAGCAGCAAGCACTCGCATCAGTGGTACGTGTAACCAGCGATGACGGAAGTCATGCCAGCGGAGTTGTGGTAGGACCCAACCGTGTATTAACGGCAGCGCATGCGATCGACGAGGCCTATAAATCGTTCATTCGAATCGGTGATCAGTTGTATCCCGCGAGTGTGGCGTCGATTGATCGTGCCAAGGATCTCGCGATTCTTGAAGTCTCATCACTGAATGTTGATCCAATTGAACTCGGTGACAGTGACTTAAGCAGTAGCTCTAAAGTATGGGCCGTCGGTTTCCCACGCGCAGAATCCAAGACAACATCCTCCGGCAGCTTTAAAGTTAAAGCAACTACTGACGGTGCACTGCATACAACAGCACCTATTGATTCGGGTCAGTCCGGTGGTGGTTTAATAAGTTGTGAGCAGGGCAAACATGTGCTCGCAGGCATGCTGCGCGGGTTTGCAGCCTATGTTAACGGTGATGAATACGTGAAAATTAAAAATCACTCAGTTTCCGTTGCGACAGCTGATATTCGCAACTTCATCAGTGAATGGGAAAGCGCGACTAAATAAGTAGTCGTGACTCTGAGTTATTTGATACAACCGGCAGGTATTGTCGCTTAGTCTGTCACGACATCGATCGAAAACCATCCCTGTACACCGCCGGCTGTCTGATCTTCGGCGGTCAGTGTGCAGTTGCCAGTCGCAACAGCCGTGACCCGGATACTGGTTGAACTTAAACGATCAATCTGACATGAAACATTGTCTTCCGGCAGGCTCCAGACAAAGTTGCTGATTGGTTGCGGTGCCCAACGGGTAGTTGCACGGTAAATTCCCGATTCCAGCACTTCAAGACTCTGCCGCCCTGAAATAATCACTTCTGCCTCAACATTGCTGAAATCGGTTGAGTCAAAACTGTCGGTGATTATAGAGGTACCACTGTCGTTGGCGTTGTTCGCCACAGACAATCTGATGTTATGGATACTACTCTCTGCACCGACTGCACCGCGCTTTGGTGATGCATAGTGCAGAAAATAAAAACTGTTGGCGCTGTCAACTACCTGTTGATTGATTGAACTCAGCACGGAATTAAGTTGATCGAAGTTGCGCAATGCAAAAGTACCACTGGTACCGATTTGCTGCAGTACGCTTTCGGAAATTTCGTCGCCTACCCCAAGGGTATAAACGGATTTTCCACTCACTGAATCGAGCGCATCACTGAAGGTATTTCGAGCCGCAGTATCAGTCCCGTCGGTTATGATAATGACGTTACCCTGAGATATTTGCTCTACATCAAACATGTTTTCTATTCTGCTGGTACCCGTTATTACTGCACCGTTGAAATCTGTTGGGGTGATAGCGATAGCCGGCTGAATACTATCTATTGTTTCCATCAGATTGCCTACATTGCCGGTAAAGTCACGTAGTAGTGATACAGTATCGTCAAAAGAGTAGATCGCAATTTCCTGCTGAGGCATTAATGTTGACTGGCCTTCCGCGTTGCTAAACATACCTTTGACCGCAGCCTTGGTTTTTTCCAGATCAGAAGGCGAGATACTGCTGCTTACATCAATCATCACAACGGTACGAATTGAAAACGGAAGTTGTTCCTGGGGAACAATGGCGAGCGAAGTTTCTGCGGCAGATACCGGCTCGTTGTCTTCAAGCAATATGAAGTCGCTGGTCTGAAGACCGGCTATCGCGCTGCCGAAGCGATCTGTGGCCTGAAACATGACGGTGATGATCGACGGCAGTGTTGCCTCGAAGTTTATTTTCTCAAGCTGAACGAATCGATTTGGGCTGGTGCTTGTGACACCATTTGCGCTCACAGTGGCGGTACCTGGGGCTGCGTCATCCTGCAGACGATCAATACCTTCGCTGTCGCATGCGCTCAGCAGCATTGTTAGCAACAGTGGGAATAGGGCACGCTTGGGATTGGGTAATTTCATTGTTCGCCGGCTCGGTTGTTTTTTTGAGTATGGCCGCCTCTTTAAACCCGATTATATATCAAGGTCTTCCAAACCTTAGGGTTCAGGGAATTAAGAATCGGACAGCCGCTCAACGCACCATAAGTAGCACGAAGCTCTCCAGTCGTAAGTACAGAGGTTTGTTGTATAGCTGGGTATAGCAGAAACAACGTAAAAAACCGCAATAAACAGGTCGAAGGTGTCTGCTTTTGGTGTCGGGTCAGGCGACCAGTTGATTTAGCTCGAAAATCGGCAGAAGAATAGCCAGAACAATCGCCATCACCATGCCAGCCATTATCAGAATGATTACCGGCTCTAAAAGTGCCAAAAATACGGCGAGGATAGAGTTGAGCTCGCGCTCCTGGTGGGATGCTGCTTTTTCCAGCATTTGTTCAAGCCGGCCTGATGCTTCTCCGCTGCCGATGAGGTGCAACATCATTGGCGGGAAGTATCCGGTGCGTTCGAGCGAGCGGCTTAGACCACCACCTTCACGAACCTTGGTTGCAGCCTGTTCGACCGCATGGCGCATGGGTCGGTTGGTTAGTACCAGAGATGCGATGCCAAGTGCATCAAGGACAGGTACCCCGCTGGCGGCAAGAATGCTTAATGTCCGTGCAAACTGCGATGCATTTGAACCACGGATAATTTTTGATAACAACGGTACTTTTAAAAGAAAAGCATGCACGCGTGTTTTGAACGCTTCATTTTGCAAAAGCCTGCGCCAGGTAATAAACAGCACGATAGAAACTATCAATACAACCAGACCCCAGTTTTGAATAAACTCGCTCAGAGCGATCATAACTCTGGTCAGGAGTGGTAGTTCCTGTCCCATGCTATCGAATACCTGGACCACTTTTGGCACCACGTAGGCGAGTAAAAATGTCACAATCGCAATTGCGATAAACACCAGTCCTATCGGGTAGTAAAGTGCTTTACTGATAATTTGTTTGGTCGATTGCTTGTCTTCGGTGTAATCAGCTAATCGTTCAAGAACGGATTCAAGGTGCCCGGACTGCTCACCAGCCGCAACTGTTGCCTGAAAGATTTCTGGAAACACTTTTGGGTATTCACCCAGTGCGTTGGCAAGTGTCCTGCCTTCCAGTACTCGTCCTCGTACTGATAACATCAGCGATTTTATTTTTTGTTTTTCACTTTGCCTGGCAACTGCGCCCAGTGCTTCTTCTATAGGGGTACCGGAAGAGGCTAAGGTTGCTATCTGTCGTGTTATGAGTGCCAGGTCATTGTTGCTAATGCCGCCTCGGAATGTACCGGTTGCTTTTGTTCGGGTGGCTTTTGCGCTTCCCTCTACAACATCGATGGGAGTAAGTTTCTGATCCCGTAGTTGTTGACGAATCTGTCTCGGGTTGTCGCCTTCCAGAACCCCTTTCTTTTCACTGCCTGTAGGGTCGAGCGCTACATATTCAAAAGCCGGCATTATTGGTACGCCCAGCAAATAATTACGGGTTCAGCGTGACAGTCTGCGTTCGCAGCAAGGTGCGTTTTTGAAGGCATAGTTGTTCTGCGTTGAGCCTCTTTATATTTCCCGGGTCACACGCAGAACTTCCTCAAGAGAGGTCATGCCTTGTAACACCAGGCGTTTACCGTCATCGGTAATACCTGGGTATTTATTGCGTGCATAGATTTCTATTTCGTGCTCGGCGGCGCCGTCATGAATCATGTTGCGGATATTTTCATCAACAACATCGACTTCATAGATACCGGTGCGGCCAACATAGCCTGAGTGGTTGCAAACATTGCAACCATGGGGAATGTAGACAATTGCGTCTTCATGTGGCGTAAGTCCCAGCTGTTCGCGTTCAGCGGTGCTTGGTACGTGTTCTGTTTTGCAGTCGCTGCACAATAATCTGACAAGGCGTTGTGCTACGAGCCCGACGAGACTGGATGACAATAGAAATGGCTCAACTCCCATATCGCGCAGACGGGTGATTGACCCAATTGCTGTGTTGGTGTGCAGAGTTGATAGCACCAGATGGCCGGTTAAACTTGCCTGTACCGCAATCTCTGCGGTTTCAAGATCTCGAATTTCACCTACCATAACGATGTCCGGATCCTGTCGGAGGATGGCGCGCAAACCTCTGGCAAAGGTTAGATCTACTTTGGTGTTAACCTGGGTCTGGCCGATGCCATCCAGATAATATTCAATCGGGTCTTCTACAGTCAGAATCGTATTGCGGCTGTTGTTGAGTTTGGTCATTGCCGCGTACAGCGATGTGGTTTTACCCGAACCCGTCGGACCGGTAACCAGTACAATGCCATGTGGCATTTTAAGTACGCTTTGCAATAGCTCACTTGATTCGTCCGACATACCCAGGTTTTCCAGATCGAGGCGACCCGCCTGTTTATCGAGTAGTCGCATCACTACACGTTCACCATGACCGGACGGAAGAGTCGAGACACGTACATCGACCGGGCGACCAGCCAGCCGCAAAGAGATACGGCCATCCTGAGGAAGACGCTTCTCTGCGATGTCGAGCTTTGCCATTACTTTAATTCTCGAGATAACCTGCGCTGCAGCCTGCTGCGGTGGTTCAAGTAATTTATTCATCACGCCGTCAACGCGATATCGTACCGAGAGACGATGCTCGAAGGGTTCGATGTGTACGTCTGATGCACCTTTGCGAATAGCTTCAACCAACATGGCGTTGATCAGCTTGATTATTGGTGCATCATCCTGTGATTCCATCAGATCTTCAGGTTCGAGTGACTCAGCCATACGGTCGAGATCGAGCTCGTCATCAAAATCGTCCATCACAGTCATTGCATCGCTGGTGTCACCCTCATAATTTCTGGTGAGCATTCGATCGAATTCGTCTTCATCAACGGGCTGCAACTCAACCCGGCGACCTGCAGCACGACGAGCCTCAAGCACCGCCATGTTGGAGACACCAGGCCGATGGATGAGTATCAATCCGTCTTCGTTAGCATAATCGAGTAACACGCCATGACGCTTTGCAAAGCTGTATGGCAGATTGATCTGCTTAGGTGCTTCTATGTGCTGTTCCGGCTCATTACTGGCGATGCCGCCGTCGAGCTCGTTGGTGAGCTCACCGGGCCTGATGTCTGACCCGGGGTTGAGCAGATGGTCGTTTGGTTGAGATGCCATTACTTCGGATTAACTCCTGCGCCAATTGAATACTGTGGTCTTATTAGCGCTGTTGTCCTAGCTGATATTGATAGCGGTATAGTGTAATTCTACTCGGAATAACATCCTGATTTTAGTTTCATCGGTTACATTACTGTGCAAGCCTGATTATTTACACAATTGACATCGGTGAACTGGTAACAGCGGCCCGTTTTGTCAGTGTGTTGACGTATTTAGATGCAAGTGGCGCTCCGGGGTTCCCCTGGCCCGGTTCCCCGCGCGGACCGGTGAGTAACTAAGACCGCTCCGGAACCGGAACGGTCATTTCCGCACGATTTTTTGTAGGCTAGTATCTCGGCGCGGACTGCATTTCAGGCAGCTGGGCGTTGTCACCTGAGGTAACCGAGATCCAAAACACTTCTGGTCGGTCGTCCGCCAGATCGTCCTGCGAACGGTCAACTATCTCGCTATCTATATTGTCGACGTATTCACCAAGTGTAACGGCGTCAGTTTCTGCAGAAAATACCTCTGCAACGGCATCCGTGTCTTCAGCTTCAATGATGCTGTCAGCAGCAGTGTCTGACGCTATTGATTTGCTGCTTGCGGGAACTTCTTCAATTGCTGGTATCGCAACCGCGGCTTCTGGCAAAACTGTCGCCAATGGCAGGGACAGTAATGGATCATCTTCTACATCAATATTTGCTTCGTTTTCAGCGGCGATGGTAGCTTCTGCGAGGATCACATTTTCAACTGCATTATCAGAATCTGTGGCTGCAGCAACAGTCTCAACTGAACTGTCGTCACTAATGATCTCATCGGACGACACCTGAACAGGTGATGATCCCATGATAAGTGTTCCACCGTT
>CAYPDN010000090.1:4754-11844 GCA_964409445.1 uncultured Granulosicoccaceae bacterium | reverse complement strand
AATTTGACAATAACTCAAGGTTCCGGTTTGCAAGTTCATAGTAAATAGGCGCGGTGTCTATGGCACGTTTAAATTGTTGATGCGCTAATTCATTGTCGCCCTGCAACAGTCCAATGTAGCCAATGTTATTGGCCGCCTGATAATCCGGCACTATTTTTCTAAAAGCCATGTCCGCTTGTTGTAATCGTCCGGTCCGTGAATATAGCAATGCCAGATTTGACCAGGCTCTGTCATAGTTGCTGTCGAATTTTAATGCTTCAAGATAAAGCCGCTCAGCTTCCCGAAAATTGCCGGAAAGGTAGAAGGAATAACCTAGATTATTCGTTACTTTTGGTGAGCGTGATTTAATTCTCAGCGCTTTGGTAAAAAGTTCCTGGGCCTCTTCGTGACCACCACTCATGTCGTGAATTATACCCAGACCGTTTAGCGCTTCAAACGGATATGCATTGACCTCTATAGTTTGCTGAAAGATTGATGCGGCCTCATCAATCCTTTCGAGTTTGGTTAGTATTTTCCCAAGAAGTATATTGGCTGGTTCCAGATCTTTATCAATGGTGAGTGCGTGACGCAGTAATTTCTCAGCGACTTCCAGGGAATCTTTGTGATTATGGACCGTAGCCAATTTGTACAGTGCTTCAACATTTTTTGGGTTCCGTTCGATAGCTAATGCGTAATTTATTTGTGCCGTATCAATGTCATTGTTGCGCAATGCACTATCTCCTTCTGCAATCAGGTCGCTAACGGTTAATGCAGGTTCGGCAACGGTATCTTGGGGACTGGTGCTTGATGGAATTGATGCACAGCTAGTTAATAGAAGTATCAGAGCTGTGCATACGGTTTTTATTCCCGCTTCGTTAATGTTTTTATGAGTTTTCATGGCTGTAGATGCTCTGTTTTAGCTATTGGAAAATACTTTCATGATCGAGATAATTGCAGGGCCAATGGCAACAAGAAAGAAAGAAGGAAAAAAGCAGAATATCAGTGGAAACATTAGTTTGGTGCCGATCTTTGCTGCTATTTCCTCGGCTTTTTGCATTCTTTTGTCGCGAAAATCTTCAGCATATATTCTCACAGTTTCTGCTATGCCGGTGCCGAACCTAACACTTTGTGCCAGCATCGATACGAACCCCTGAATTTCGGGTATGTCTGTTCGAATTGCCAGTCCCTTGAGGGCTTTGGGTCGCTCAACACCGGCTAGAATTTCGGCGTTAACTAATTCTATTTCGGTACCAAGATCAGGGAAAGAGGGTTTAATTTCTCGGGCAACACGTTGCAGAGCTGCGTTAAGACCTAATCCTGCTTCCGAGCAGGCAACCAATAGATCGAGCATATCAGGGAATGCATCCATGATTCGTAGCTTTCTCGCTGCTACTCGCTTATCAAGTATGATGCTTGGCAGGATACTCCCAACAAATGCCGCTCCGGCGACGATTGATACTATTTGAAGCGTGGTTAATTTCGGGAAATAGGTTGTAACAAATAAAGCAACAATGCTGAAACCCAGCGCCAGCACAAGCTTCCATAAATAGTAAACGCTCATCGCACTTTCGTGTAAGTAGCCTGCAGAAATTAGCTTCTTTCTTGTAGTCGCGATTTCCTTTTCGGAAGAGGGTAACACAACCCCGCTAACTGGCTGGATTCTAGCCTCAATTCTGCGTGCTCGACGATCACCAGATTCGGCAGTCAGCTCGTTATTGCTAATTTCCGCACGTATGCGCCGTCGGGATTTACTGGTTGTATTGCTTATAAGGAATAGTAAACTCAACGCGAAAAGACCAATGGCAAAGCCAACTGCCACAACAAATGCAGTTGCGGAATCGCTAAAGAATACGGTAAAGGTGGATAGTGCCTGAAGTAGTCGATCCAGAATTGCTTGCATAGTAAATTACACCCGAATACGTATTAGAGTTCGAATCCATAATACGCCCAACAACATCATGGCGAATGCTGCCAGCACTATTTTCCGACCGATTGGGTCACTGAATAATATCGGTAGGTATTCTGGAGATACAAGAGAGATTATAGCTGAGAGTACAAACGGCACCATGGCCAGTATCCATGCTGACAAACGTCCTTCAGCAGACAGTGTTTTTATTTTTCTTTGCAGCTTAAATCTACTTCTAATCACTGCTGCAACGTTTTTTAAAATCTCTGCCAATGCACCGCCAGTTTCAGACTGCACCAACATGGCGGTTACTAATGAGTGCAGACTCGTACTTGGCATTCTCAATAGTAAACTCTGTAAAGCAGCTTTCAGCGGTAAGCCGTAATTTAAGTCAGAGAAAACCCGACCGAATTCACTGGCGATGGGCTCCTGCATTTCTTCGGATATTAGGTTGAATGTTTCGACCAATGGATGACCCGCTTCAAGAGCACGAGCCATAACATTGAGAGCTTCGCTCAACTGTTCTTCAAAGCGGTCAAAACGCTTTGCGCGTTTTCTCATCAACAGAATGACAGGTATAAAAGCAGCACCGACACCAACAGCTATCGCAACGATATTTGATTTCAGGAATAAAAATACGGATATCGCAATTAGCACTCCGATCAACAATGACTTCATTAGCACTTTAAATGCAGATGTGGATTCACCGCTTTGTTCAATCAACCGACTAAGCGGTTGAAACAGAGGTATTGTTTCGACGGTTCGCTCAATGGGTGAAAGATTTTTCAGGTGTTGGTCTCTAATCAAAGAGGTAATACCTGGATCCTGCAACTGCAGATGCGTTCTTATGCGGCTGCGCATTTTGCGGTTGGCCTGAGCAGCTGTTCCAGCGGTTGGAACAATCATCGCTGTTGCAAGCGAAACAATGGCCAGGAACACCATCACTACGAAAATTGATGCTTCAGTAGTAGTCATTGAGCGACTCTAAATTTCTGCTTCCGGACGAAACAGGCTGACATCAACAGCCAGTCCACGCTGGCGTAATGTATCTGCGAATTTGGGCACGAGTCCGGTTGCGCTGTATCGCCCTATGATTTTTCCTTCCTCATCAAGGCCCTGACGTTCAAAGCAAAAGATCTCACTCATGGTGATGATGTCGCCTTCCATGCCCTGAATTTCCTGAATACTGGTTACCCGGCGTGTGCCGTCTTCCATCCGTTCCAGCTGTAGCACCACATCAATCGCCGAGGCAATTTGGGATCTCATGGCCGAGATTGGTAACTGTAGCCCAGTCATTGAAATCATGTTTTCAAGTCTGCTCAATGCATCCCGTGGAGTATTTGCATGCAGCGTTGCGAGAGATCCATCGTGGCCGGTGTTCATTGCCTGAAGCATATCCAGTGCTTCTTCGCCGCGTACCTCACCAATGATAATTCGGTCTGGTCGCATTCTCAGTGAGTTCTTCACCAGGTCACGCTGGCTTATCTCGCCTTTACTTTCAATGTTTGCTGGCCTTGTCTCCAGGCGGATGACGTGCGGTTGTTGAAGCTGCAATTCCGCCGAGTCTTCTATTGTGACAATACGCTCTCGCGGTGAAATAGATCCAGAGAGGATGTTTAACATGGTGGTTTTACCGCTACCGGTTCCACCAGATACCAGTACATTGAGGCGTGATTTAACAATCGCACCAAGTAGTTCTGCCATAGATTCAGTTAAGCTGCCGATAGCAATTAAATCATCGGTCGATAGTTTTTCTTTCATGAATCGTCGGATTGACATGCAAGCGCCATCAATTGCCAGCGGTGGGATAATTGCATTCACCCGGCTGCCATCTTTAAGTCTTGCGTCGACCATCGGTGATGACTCATCGATGCGACGACCGACGCCGGTAACAATCCGATCGATAATGTTTGTCAGATGCGCTTCGTCGCGAAAAGACAGTTTGGTTTTCTCAAGGCGACCGTGTCGTTCAACATAGACTGAGTCATATCTGTTAATTAATATGTCTGCGATTGATGGATCTTCGAGCAACGCTTCAAGAGGGCCCAGACCTAAAACTTCGTTTTCAATTCCTCTGACTACCCGCTGCCGTGAGGCGGCAGAAAGCGGAGCGTTTTCTTCATCCAGCAAACGAGTTGCGGCATCCCTTATTTGTGCACGAGCTGCACGCTCAGGCATATTGGTAACAAGGGAAAGGTCAAGAGCGTTCAGCAGTTTTTCGTGAATCTGACGCGTCCAGTCAGTTTCAAGCTCGTCACTTAATTCGGTACTCGCTGCATTGAAGTTTCTGGGCACAGCTGGTGGACCAGAATTCTTGATCGGTGGTGGGCTGACTTGATTATCTGGTTCGTGCTGTTTTTGCTTATTAAAACCAAGCATACTTGTAGTTCCTTTTACATGATCAGTACGAGCGCGTAGTTAAATCTTTAACGCGACCCTACCTATAATAGTTATACTCTGCGTTTGCCAAATAGTCCGCGACGAGGCTCATCCTTTAACGGAAAAAGCAAATTAGCCAATTCAAACACACTCTTACTAATGGGTGCTTTCTGAAATTTTTTTACCAAAGGAACTGCGTTACCCGTTGCAAATGACATTCGCTTGTAATCGTTTGGAATAGAAGTACATTCAATAGGATCAAACGCATCCAGAATGTCGTTCATTCTGACTGATCTTTTTTTGTCTAGCCTGTTTGCTACAATACGTAATCGTTCGTTGGGTAAGCCCTGATCACGAAGCAGGTGTAAAATTTGACGCGCATAGCGCAGGTCGCTAAGTGACTGCTGCATTACAACACATATATACCTGGCTTTTTCCATTGCATGAAAAGTAATTGGGTCAATTTGCCTGGGGACATCGACCAGTACATATTCGTATTGATCATTAATATAGTTAAGCAAATTTGTAACTGTGTTTTGCGATATTTCCCATGGTGAAAATACCTGGTCGCTGAATGATGCCAGTAGGTCAATACCATTGGGTCCCGGAATCACACAAGCATCAAGCAGGGTAGCATCCATCCTTTCATTTGCAATTAAAGCCTGTGTTAGACGGGTGGTGCTGGACTCATCGAAGTAAAGGGGTAAGTTGCCGTGCTGCAGATCAAGATCGACCAGCAAAACACGCTTGTCGCGTTCTCGCTGCTTTAACGCATGACCAAGCGCAGTGACGATGGCTGATGATCCGGCACCACCTTTAGCTGACATAAAAACCGCCATACTGGCTGATGAAGAATCTGAGCTGGACAGGTATTGCTCATTAGCCAGCCGGTGTACCGATGCGATCAGTTCGGTCGGATTCAACGGGTGAGTCTGAAAATCCCGGGCACCAGCTCGAAGAGCCAGTTTCATCAGCTCGGAGTTGTCAGTTGGCCCGACTAAAATGATCGGGGTTCGATTTCGACGTACACGGCTGGCAACCGCATCGAGCACTTCGCGCCAATTTTCGCCCAGATCAAGGATAAACACACTGCAGGTTACCGGAAGATCTTCAAATGGATCCAGTGCCCAGTCGCGTAGTAACTTGCGGCTAATGTCAATTTCAGGATCATCCTGAATTGCTTCTTCGATCGCATTGAGCCCCGTTGTTGAGTGGCCTACGATTGCTGCATTAACGGTACTACTCATTGATTAATCGATTCCGGTAAAAATTAGGTACAAAAATCCGGACCACCAGGATTTTCCCCTAAGCTTTCTGCTGGTCGAAGTGTGGTGAATGGAGGCGCGGTAAGTAGTGGTGCTACAAAATTTGTAATAGTCGAAGGAATAAGCATCTGATGAGTATAATTTTGAATACTTACTTCAACGAAGCGGGTGTTGGCCTGAGTTGCGGTTGGGTTGCCATTCACTGTGAGATATCTAACCGCAATATTATTGGTTGTTATGTTAGGGACTAAAGCGCCATTGCCACCAAATATTGCTGTTTGTGCTATCGATGCATGATTAAGCGGGCAAACGGCTGCAATGCGTGCCCCGCGCTGAGTCATAGCATCAAGTGCGCTCCAGGTGAACATGGCTCTGGCAACTTCGATTGCACCAAACATCATGAAAAAAAATACTGCGGCGGACAAAGCAAATTCAACTGAAGACAAACCTTTTTGGTGGACAAACCTTGCTATCTTCATAGTGCCCTCATTGTGCTACTGGCACGCAGTGTAAAGTTCATGCCGATATTGTTTGGCAAAAAACCTAGTCCGGAAATTACCGGCGCTAATGGCTGAAAGGTATAATTAGCAGACACCTGCACGTGTTCGCGTACTGCGGGCGCAGCACCGAGATCTACCTGGGTTATAGTGATGTCGCCTGGGGTCAATCCAGTAAGCAATGGCGTGCCTTGATTATTGACTGTGCCATACACGGCAATATTTCTTACTTCGCTTGCGACTTGCGAAAGATCGAATACCCCGGCACCGTTAGTCGCCTCACCTGCAGCCCACCGCGCTGCATCTCGCACGCTTTTGGTCAGAGTATTAAACTCGTAAAAAACACGCGTAAACTCAGCTGATACGAGGAGCATCACTAACATAAACGGGGTAACCAGTGCTAACTCGACGGTTGCAAGCCCTGTTTGGTTTTTGCGGCGACCGACACGTTGTTTTAAGGTTTTCATGTGGCCGGGTTTCCGGGATCGTTAAACAGAATTATTTCGAATGGACCGCCGAGTGCGGGGGTTGTATCTCCCGGTATGCCGTTTGCATTGCAGTCATCAATCAGTTCACCAATGACGTAATTTTCCTGTCCACCCTGTGCAATTCTTTGCCGTAAAAAATAACATCCGAGTGCAAATACCGGTACGGTACTCTGCCCGTTTTGAATTCCGGCGCAGTCTGCGATAGGTACGGTTATAATTCGACGAAACTCTTCACCTGCATTAGTGTAATTTTCGTTTGCATAAGCGGTTGTATATTGGCTGTGGGTCTGCGGACTTGTTGTAACCAGATCTGGTGGAAACGCAGCCGGACTAACACCTCCCCCCTGATACTCTCCAAAACGTGTATTCAATCCTTGCCTCACAGGGCCTACTTTGTTGCCCGGTGCAGTATCGATTGTTGCTGAGTCGAGCAGGCTGAGGCATCCCTGAAATCCCCCAGCCAGGTTTTGTCTTATAACGCTGCCGCCGTTACCACCAAGATTTAATAAATGATAGTTCCCAGGTCCGACACCGTTCGGATCATCGATTGGTTGTGTTCCACACGCCGCTGGCTGG
>CAYPDN010000090.1:0-4654 GCA_964409445.1 uncultured Granulosicoccaceae bacterium | reverse complement strand
ATTGCCATTGCCATTGCCATTGCCATTGCCAGCATTGGTTCCCGCTCCAAACTTCAAACACTGAGCTGCACCTGTGCCGATCGGCAATCCACCAATTGTGCCGTCACTCGCATCGGTGTCGGCAGGGTCTCCACATACCAGCAGTGGGGCAATATCACATACCTGGCCGCCGAGAAGCGGAATAGGCCCGGATACAGCGGTGGAACCGATAGTCCAGGTATTTCCAACACCGGGAAGCAATCGGGAAAACCACATGCCAATTGTGTGATTGTCAGCCACTGCGCGAACAAAGTTAGGGTCAGCTCCACCTGGTACGAACGGATTGAGAGTTGCGCTGTATTGAAAGCTTACAGACACACCGCTGGTAGCCATTTCCCCGTTGAGATGCTGAGAAAAAGTTGATGTTCCCTGTGTGTTGGCGATACTGGTGTCTTTGCCGTGGTTATGCAGAGCGGTGGCAGCACTTAAAGCTGCTGCATCAAGCGCGTTCTGTACACGGGTAACATTGACGAAAGCATGACTGGAATCAATGGCCAGACCCGCCACAGCCACCATGGCAAACATACCAATTGCAAGTACCGGTAAGAGTGCGCCGCGTTCATTTTTGTTTTTTAGCATTGCTGTTGTAGTTTCATTCCTTGTAGTCACAGTGTCTCTCCTTTGCAGTGCGTTAGAGTAGTAGCTTGAGTGGCAGTTCTAAA
Source organism: uncultured Granulosicoccaceae bacterium (assembly GCA_964409445.1). Taxonomy (GTDB): domain Bacteria; phylum Pseudomonadota; class Gammaproteobacteria; order Granulosicoccales; family Granulosicoccaceae. Next base: position 3,953 of record CAYPDN010000090.1, on the reverse strand, counting down.
AAATTACTAATACATATTTCCCGGCAAATAGTCAGTAATGAGTCTAGTGGAGTGGAATGCAACTTCGTCCACCAGACGGTTTAATTATATTCACTCGTCTTCAACATCAGAGATAGTTCCAACAACCGGAATAGGCGAGCCGGTTGTTCTGGTACGCTCTACACGCGCTTCACTTGAAGCGGTACCGTACCCTTTAATAGCTGATACCGCTGCATTTCCATCGAGTGAGTCGGGTGCCGCTAGCTCGGGTTTTCTGGCGGCCTCCGGGTCGTACAATTGTTCGGCAATCATTAGTCGCACCGAATTGCCGAAATCCTGATCAACTCTCGGAGTTTCATTCCATGCACAACCACCTAACATTAAACCTGTTGCTATGGCACTGACAGAGAATATTCTATTCATACTTTATCGTCCTAAAGGTCGTGTCCGAAGGTAACTCCATCAAATCCGGGGTCAAACCGGGTGCTGCGATCCATCGGCTCAGGGGCGTTTAACGATTCCATGCGTCCTAACAAATAAAATTCGACATCGTTTGGAGGTACAAAACTATCTGTCGGCAGTCGTATTTTGTCAGGTGCGATGGGTTTAGCCAGGTGAGGAGTGACAAATACGATTAGTTCGGTTTGGCCGGATACAAACTCGCGGCTGGTAAACAAACTGCCTAGTATCGGTATGTCACCCAGACCGGGTAGTTTCGATGACACTTCTGTTACATCGTCCTGAATGAGTCCGGCAATACCCAGTGTTTGGCCGTTAGACAACTCAACTGTGTTACTCACGGAACGGGAAGTCAAAAATGGAAAGCTGAATGCACCAGTTGAATCAGTGGTTGCTATGGTCTGTGATTGGCTCTCGTCGATTTCACTTACTTCTACTTCGATATCAATGTTAATAGTTGAGCCCAATATTGTTGGTAAAAACTTCACACTGACTCCGAACTCTTCGTAGATGACATTCGTGCCCTGAAATGTTGTGGTAACAATTGGGAACTCGCCTCCGGAATGAAACTCGGCTGTGCGACCGGTTAAGGTGGTTAACGTGGGCTCAGCAAGAATTTTGGTTAGACCGTTTTGCTTCGAAACTTCTATGGCTGCTGAAAAAAGGGTGTTGCCAGTTAAGTCAGAGAAAAACAAGCCGTTGTCGGCAAACGATTGGGTATTGGGAGAAAATTCACGCTGCACCGGCCCGATGATCGGTAATGCTCCGTTGGCTACTCCACCTGGGGCAAACGGCACGTTCTCTCCATCAACCAACACTTCAGGCAGTGAGAGCCCGTCGGTGACCGCGCCAAATCTTGTTGGGCTGGTAAAATCTATAAAATGAAGTTTCGGATCCCAAATCCGCCTGAGGGTTCTGGACACTTCGGCTATTTTCACCTCAAGCATAACTTGTTGAGAACCGCCAACCGACATCAGGTTCACCACCTCTGCTTTTTCGCAGGATTCAGCGTTCGATGTAGCTTCGTCTCCACCACTGCTTTGATCCTGGTTGCCACTATTCCCAGAGCTGATACATTCTGGCAAATAGGCTTCGGCAATCTTAACTGCAGCATTCAGATTAGACGCAGAGCTGACTTCACCCTCGAGTACGATATTTTCCTGAGCGGAATACATACGGATAGTCTCGGATGGCATCATCTGAAATAGTTTTTTCTTCAGTGAGGCGAGATCATGTGTCACCTCAATGTTTATTGTGGCAAAGATATGGTCGTTACTGTCCCAGAAAACCACATTGGTGGAACCCAGGGCTTTGCCTAATACATGAACCTGGTTACCGCGCAATATTAGAATATCGGCAATAGAATCGTTACCGATTGAGACCCGCGACGGTGAACTTCTAAGTTCCAGTACGCCGCTCTTGTACAATGCCAAAACAAGTTCGGAGGTTAAGCCAGTAATTGATTCTCGGGTTACAGGAGATGGGACAGAAGACGGAATACTAGACGGTCGCGGTGCAACAACGGCCGGGACCGGTGTGCGGTCTGCTTCTGAAATCTCTTTCGATTCAACGATCTCAACCTCTGCGAGTTCATCAAATTCAAACTCTTTAATTTCATCAAGGAGTTCTTCAAGCTGTGGAGACTCAGAAGATAAAGTCACTTCCTGCGAGTGCACATGTAGCGGCGTCCAGGTAACAACCAGGGACAGCAGGGTCAACAACAACATATGCCATCGTCTTAGCGTTTCGACAACGCATTCTTGCCACTTATCTTTTATAGCGGGATTCGAAATATCCATTTTCCTCTCCAGGGCCCCGTTCTGAAATACCGGGGCTCTCTTTATCTTTACTGTGCGGGATTACAATTTAATTTTTGTACGATTAACCGCTGTACCTCGTATAATTGTGATGTCACGAGTAGTGATTTTCGGCTTTGATAGTTTAGGTTTAGTCTTCACTATTGCCGCAGCCGGAATTTCGTCGACTAACACGGTACGATCTTCCGGATTGCGGAGGACCAGTTGAATTTTCCCTTCCGAAGTTGCCGCAGACAATTGGCCAGCCTGGTCAAGGTCGGCTTCAAGCGTGACTGCCCGAACGACTATCGGATCGTCTTTGTCGGGGTTTGCTTTCTGATCAATTGCCAGTACTTTTATGTCTTGCAGCAAGGTTCTGGTGCTGGCTCTCCTGTCGTTCATCCTGGTCGCCAGAACGTCGACGCGATTTCCGGGTAACAAAAATCCGGCTACGCCATTGACATCATCCACCCGTACCGTGATGGCGCGCATGTTTGGTGCAATCAATGCTGATAGCCGACTACCTTCAAGTTTTTCAACAACTCTGGCCTGCAAAATCAGATCGCCCGGCAGAGCTGACTGGTTGACTATTTTGCCTATTATCTCGGTTTTTTCAGTAAAAACACCGTCGGGAACGGCATCTGAGGGCCATTCTACCTGCCTGAGATGTGATTCTTCGATCAGCTGGCCATATGGAATTTCTCTGGCAGCCACTAGTACTGAGGTAGTGTTCGCAGATTCGACCTGGGTACCCTGCTGGGCCTGTAGCCAGTTCTTTGCGTAAAATGATGCGCCGCCGCCAAAAGCAACTGACATGAGAAGTAGAAAAAGTGCTTTGATGTTAAACATAACCGTTAAATCCCTTTAAAAATACCGATCCGACACAAACTTTAACACACTCGTAATACTGAAACGTACGCTCGCGTCGCGTATTGGCAACTTCTACGCGAAGTAGTTTCGCCAGGCGAGTTCCAGCCCATCAACGCTGAGTTGATCGCCGTTGCCATCAAATCGAGAATAGTCGAGCGACATGCCAATCAGATCGCGCGGATGACAAGCCAGCATTGGCCGATTATCTTTTGCATGCAGCTCATAAATCGCATGACTAATTAGCTGCTCGTTGCACTCCAATTGCCGATTGAAACATTCCTGCCGCCAGATCTCCGAATAGCTTTCCTCATCGCAGTAGTCGAAGCCGATTTTATGCCCGATTCTGCGCTGAAAAGCCGGGTCAGTGACATCTTCCGGGAGCAGGTTGGTTGAGAAGATGAGAATGACATCGAACGGCAATTCGAGCCTGGCACCAGAGTCAAGATTCAGGTAATCGATACCGGATTCCATTGGTACGATCCAGCGATTAAACAATTCGTCGGTAGGCATTTTTTGTCGCCCGAGATCGTCGATCATATAAATGCCATGGGTTGCTTTCATTTGCAGTGGAGCAATGTATTGCCGTGAGGCAGTGTCTCTGCGAATTTCTAACAGGTCCATAGAAAGTTCGCCACCACTTACAACAAATGGACGCTCGCATAATAATAATCTTGAGTCGGGTCGATCTGCCAGCCATGCAGACTGGTTTTGATCAGAAGAGACAGGGATATGTACCGATGCATCGAATACCCGCACAATACTGTCACCCACCGCGACGGCATGGGGGATGTAAACCGGACTGTCGAGCAATCTAATCAGGCGTGAGCACAAAAAAGTTTTACCAGTTCC
>CAYPDN010000089.1:3654-11856 GCA_964409445.1 uncultured Granulosicoccaceae bacterium | reverse complement strand
CACTGACGAAATGGTACGTACCCAATAGCCCACAAGCATACCCCAATTGGGTGATACCACGGGTCTGCGAAGCTGCCTTGTCACATCATCACAAAGCGCAAGTGCTGTCTGCTCAAGCAACTCTCCAGCCACTTGCCCAATGACTTTGGGGCAAACTTCAAATGCAATCCTACAGACGCTAAGCCTGATTTTTATAAAGCACGAATTGACGACATCAGCTCGAATGAGGTACGACATTTCGCATCGGTGTCCCTATTGGTGTGTCACCGTTGCGGTTGTTACTTTTCACCACCATCTCTACCTCCCTATAGATCGGCCAGGCTGATCGATAGATGAGTAGCCAACTATCTGTCTGTGCGTACCAGCTTCATCATAGACTACCCATCATGTGCGAAATCTAATCCAAGCGCTGACAATATTTCCCCTGACAATACTACCCTGGCGAATCGTTAGCTTGGTATGATGACAGGCCACAAATCACATGGTCAGAAAAAGTGCTTTCCAGTTTCTACAGACGAACTGCCAGAGGTATCCTTTTGACGACAATTGTCATTGCCGCAACAGCCATTAGCCCCATTGTTGCAGGCGAGGTAACAAAAAGCCCTGGCGATCATCGCCAATACAAGGCGTTGACACTGTCAAACGATCTACAAGTGCTGCTTGTCTCTGATGATCAGGCCAAAAAATCCGCTGCCGCTCTTGACATAAATATTGGCAGCGGCAGTAACCCGAAAGACCGCGCCGGACTCGCACACTTTCTCGAACACATGTTATTTCTGGGCACTGAGAAGTATCCAAATGCAGCGGAATATAAACACTTCATCAGTACTCATGGCGGCTCAAACAACGCCTTCACATCCTATGACCACACAAATTATTTTTTTGACATAAACCCGCCACAGTTTGAACAGGCACTGGATCGCTTTGCACAGTTTTTTATCGCACCGTTATTTAATGAAGAACTAGTCACCCGTGAGCGCCAGGCAGTTGAGTCGGAGTATTCACTAAATTTAAAAAATGACGGCAGACGCCAGTTTGCTGCACGCCGACGTGCATACAATCCCGAGCATCCCGCCGCAGGCTTTTCGGTTGGCAGCCAGGAGACACTGGAAGATCGCCCGAATAGTAAAGTACGCGATGAGTTAATAGCGTTTTACGAAAAACACTATTCCTCAAATATTATGCGTTTGGTACTCGTCGGGCCACAATCGCTTGCCGAACTTGAAGACTGGGCCAAAGAGAAATTTAGCAACATTGTAAATCGCAATGCCGAACCTCAACACACCGACGTCAATCTATATCCCAAAGACCTTCTACCCGCCGTACTGGGGATTGTACCTGAGAAAGAATTTCATCAGCTGGTTCTGCACTTCCCTATTCCAGACCTCGATCAGCACCGTCATAAAAAGCCTCTATATCTCATCGCACATCTACTCGGTAACGAGGGAGTCGGCAGCCCGCTTTCACTGTTAAAAGAAAAAGGCTGGGCCGAAGGATTGAGCGCCAGACAAGGGCTTGGCTTTGACGACCAGGGCTCTTTCGAAGTGGCAATTTCATTAACACCCACAGGTTTTGAAAATCGTCAGCAAGTCGTTGCCACTATTTTTGAATCTATCTCGTTAATAAAAAAGGAAGGGGTGCAGAAATGGATCTTTGACGAACAAAAACGACAGCTGGAGCTCTCGTTTCGTTTTCAGGAACCTGTAACACCTGCACCATACGCTCGATCGCTAGCCGGTAGCCTGCATCGCTACCCGGCCGAAACAGTGCTCAGTGACCCGTACAGAATGGACTCTTTCGATGCGGCACTGATACGTGAACACCTCGACTATCTGGTACCAGCCAATCTATTGATAATGGAAACATCACCACTGGTTGAAGCAAACGAAATGGAACAGTGGTTCCAGGTTCCGTACAGCCTTGAGCGCGTTGACCCCGAATTGGTAAGTGAGTGGGCAGCACAACCGCTCACGGGGCGAATCAAACTTCCATTGCCAAATCCGTTCCTGCCTGAAGATCTCACTTTGCTTACTGCAGAGATCAATACCGACAAACCGGCGTTAATCGAGAAGCCGGGATTGTCTGTGTGGTTTAAGAACGATCCAGATTTTAGCGCACCACGAGCTAATCTGTACTTCAGCATCCGATCACCAATGGCGAGCGGCAGTCCCCTAAATGTAGTGATGGCTGGTCTTTTTGTAGAAATGATTCGCGAACAATTAAATGAGTATTCCTATCCGGCAACGCTTGCTGGTCTCGGGTACGACATCTACAACCACCAACGTGGAATCGGTGTACGCATACGCGGCTACAATGACAAACAAGCGGTATTGCTGGAAACCGTAATGAGCACCATGAAAGAGCCAAATTTTGATGAGCCAACCTTTAACCGCCTAAAAAGACGATACATACGCAGTTTGAACAACCGTCGTAAAAACGATCCTTCACGACTGGCGATCAATGGAGTTATAAACTCATTGAGGTTAGCGAGCTGGACCAACGAACAGTTGCTCACAGCAGTGACTGACGTCAAATACAGCGATATATCAGGCTATAGCAAGGCACTACTGGCCGAAAACGAAGTAGTGTCTTTGGTGCACGGAAACGTCAACAAATCAGTCGCCACAGATATCGTTAAGATGATTGAAAAGTTGATGATCGGGACAAAACCAACAACAATTTCGCATCAGTCCGTCGTGAATATTGCAGACGGTAAACGCTTCGTGACATCTGTGCCTTCGAATCACAACGATTCTGCCGCGTTATACTACGTTCAATTAGGCGAACGAGATATCAATATGCGTGCGCAGTCATTTCTATTGTCAAGACTATTAGAATCCCCATTTTTTCATGAACTTCGCACCGAAAAGCAACTGGGATACTCAGTTCAATCTTTCGCATTGCCAATCGACGACATTCCAGGGATGGCATTCTCGATTCAATCACCGACAGCGGGGCCTGCGGAAATTGTCACAGCGATAGATGAGTTTCTCACGAATTTCAAAAAAGAGCTGGATTCAATCGACGCTGCAGAGTTTGCATCTGTAAAAGCAGGGGTGTTGAATCAGATAAACAGAAATGATCAGCGCCTGACTGACCGCACTAATCGCTACTGGACTGAAATAGATAATTCCGAGTTTGAATTTAATAGCAGGGAAAAAATCAGTACAGCAATTGAAAACACAACACTTGCGAGTGTGCGGTTGATGATGGAAAGACTGGCAACAGATTCAAACTCTGGCCGGGTAATCGCGTATGTAAACGGCGCTGCACTGGAGTCAGATGCAAAAGCTCCGGCAGGTGAGGCCATTGGTGATGTAGACAAATTCAAAAAACAACAGGAGCACTATCCGGTTCGATAAAGAAATTAATTTCTTGCAGTGCACCTAAGTGATTGCCAGCAACTTATGGCACTGCAAGAGTCATTAACCCTAACTACTTTCTAAAACAAAGATCGCTAAAATCAGATCATAATGCAAGGAGATTGCGGCCCCCAAATATAAAAACAGCTACCGCAACCGCCATTCTTTTCATACTATAAAGTACATTTCTCAAGTCATTGACTGATAGACCGATTTTTCAAGTTCAAAAAACAGCCCCATAGATTTTTCATCTGCAAACGGCAATATCTGACTCAGATACGCACCGCCAATACCGTTAGTGCGATCAATCCAGTAATAGCTATTGGCAAGTCCTGCCCACATCAACGTACCGGCCGGTCGACCGGTATCTGCAGCTGTTTCGTTTATCTGAAATGTCAGTCCCCAGGACTTCGGTAGACCTGGAAAAAACTCGGCATCATTAGTAAACGGTGGAGCAACTGTTTTAAGATTTTGAACACGTAAGTCTCCAATATGATTTTCACACATCGTGGCAACTGTTTCTGCTTTCAGTACGCGAACGCCATCGAGCTCTCCATCATTCAAAATCATACGGATAAATTTTCCGTAGTCGCGCATCGTGCCATGCAATCCACCACCACCCATTTCAAATTCAGGGTTTTCCGGAGGAGGCAAATCCATAGTTTGCAATGAACCATCAGGCAATCTCGCATGAACTGCAGCAGCTCTTTCTAGCATTGACGGCGAGTGTGCAAATGCCGTATCGGTCATACCCAGCGGGCCGGTCAAATTTTCTGCAAAGTACTCGCCCAGAGTCATCCCGGACACAGATTCGACCATTTTCCCCGCCCAATCGATGCCGATACCGTACTCCCAGCGAGTGCCCGGATCAAAAGCAAGCGGTGTTTGTAGTGACTTGTTTTCAAGTGTAAAAAGGCTAAGGGCACCTGTGGTCTCTTTCCAACGCGCTTCATTTGCATTCCACAACTCATACGTGAAACCGGAGGTATGAGTCAGAAGATTGCGCAGAGTGACTGCAGACGTTGGTGCACGCAACACCGGTTCACCATTATCATCAAAGCCGTCCAGCACCTGCACCTCATGCAGCCAGGGACAGATATTTCCAGCCGGTGCATCAAGATCTATTTTACCCTGTTCGACTAATTGCATTGCCGCAGCGCCTGTGATCGCCTTGGTCATCGAAAAGATGGCACCGACGGTGTCGGTAGTCATTTGTGTTCCGGAGCCTGCAGCCCTTTCTCCTGCGGCACCCTCCCACAAGACTTCATCACGATTGACTACTATAGCCACTGCACCGGGTGCAGCGCCGGCCTGAGTACCTGCAGCAAGAATGCTATCCAGATTGGATTTCATAATGATTCCCCCTTATATTGAGTGGTCTCGCGCTGCCAGTATAACCATTCGAGGAACATTGCGGAGTGTGATTAAGGTCTCTTAGTGACCAGCAAAAGAACGGGATTAGGAATTGCTATGCCAGTTGAAGATTCCTGCTTACTTGTGAGTCTTCCCCATCATTGCTGAACTCTATGCATAGCTTTTATGTGAGATATGAGATTTTTTTGTCAATTAACATCTAACATTGACTGGAATAATTCGGTGTAGTCCTGCGCCATTCGCTTGCCAGAATATTTTTCATGAACATAGTGCCTCGCGTTAGAAGACAACTCAGCAGCATATTCATCGTCCATAAGGATTTTTTCACAGCAAGTCTCTAACGCTTCCTTGTCGCCGAGCGGTGCCAGTAACCCGGTTTCCTCATGAATAATAAGCTGATCGATACCTGCAATATCGTATGCAGCAGAAGGAACTCCCATTGCCATTGCCTCCATCAGGCAGCGCGGAATGCCCTCCAGGGTAGATGCCATTACGAAGAGGTCGAATGTCTTTAGGAATTGCAAACGAGCATCCTGAAATCCTAAAAATTTTATTGTCTCACTCGAGTTCAATTGACTGGCATACTGTTCCAACTCTTCCCGCTGCTCGCCATCTCCCAACAAATATAGCTCCAGCTCTCCATGCTTGTTGTATACAGATTCATATACATCAAGAATATCAATTATATTTTTCCGGCGCGTGATCTGGCCAATGAATCCGACTCGCTTGACACCATCTTTCTTTTGCAGAGTATTTTCCGTTGAAGTACGTTCGGCTTCGACTTCATCGAGATCGACACCATTTCTTATGTATCTGATTTTGCCATTCGATACACCCAAAGCTTCAACATCTTTGCAAAGCTGTTGCGACAACGGTGCTACCACATCAAACCACCGCAAAAATTTATTGCCGACGTAAAAATACATTCTTAGCTTCCAATCACTCACATCAACAAATCCATGTGGAGTCGTCACCGATTTAATTCCGGCTAAACGAGCCGCAATTAAACCAAGAATGTCAGATTTATAGCCATGACTGTGAATGATATCTATATCTTTCGCTTTGATCAGTTTGCACAGTCGATAAATAACTGTGATATCAAAGCGATTACTCATCGCTACTTCATAAACTTCTTTATTCAGATTACGATAGTGCTCTGCAATCTCCAATCCCTTACCTGCCGGCTCCACAGTGATTGTTAATCCACAGTTAACCTGAGCATCATCAAGGTTTTTCGCTAACGCAATAATCCACCGCTCCGCCCCATAAAAACCATCGGGACAAGTGAATTGAAGTACATTAATTGGCTTAGTCATTTAATAGCTATTCCGCGGCAGAAAAAATTGCTGGTTACAATTCCTGGTCAAAACCATTTTCACCGGAAATCCAGCACCCGCCCTGGGCTTTGGTATTGTTTATTTTGGCAGAAGTAAAGCGGACAACAACTGGCTGGGTGAGGCGGGTTCGCCCGGGTCGCATTTTTACGCGATTCCGGCTTTATAAGCAAGCTGACGGCCACAATTGGGCTCGAAGAACTAATCAAGTCGGATTATTCAAAAAACAGGCTGCCTTTTCGATTGAGGAAATGCGCAAAGCACTGCTATTCGTTCACTCACTGTATGCTCCTGTTTGTTTATCCCCCTTTTGGGGAATTAGAATCGCACAGCGCTCATATACACTGTCCTCTCTATCCCAGCAGTAGGACTCATCATGAACATTCTTATTCGATCTATCAGGATACTGGCAGGAACAACAAACACCCACCCCCAAAAATCGTCGATACCTGCCGGCTCGCGATGCATCAAGAATTTTATTCTCTCGTTAGTGTTTGCAACTATAGCGGCGTGTGGCGGAGGCTCTGGCGGTGATGGTGATGGTTCCACTGACTCGTCGGCTGTTGTTAGCCCACAATCGATCAGTCAACCCGCATGCAATGGCTTTCGAATGTGGGACTTTGGAGACAGTGATGAAATCCAGAACGGTACGTCTTTTATTTCTGAGTCTTTTGGCAACGATCTATCAGACTCCAGATTCCCTTGTCTTGCTTTCTGGGAATACTCGCCGGATGCGAATTGCTCTCTCGCTTTTAGCTTCGAAGAATACACAGCAATCTTTAACATTGATGAACAACTTATTAGTCAGATCAATGTGTCAGGCTCTAACCTTGTGGTCGTCGGCACTAACGGATCAGAACTGACGGGCACACCTGCCAACCTGACTGTTCAGGAACTCGCTGCTTTGCCTGATTGCATATTGCAGTAACCGTTGTAGCGCGGTCACTCCCTGGAAATTACTTTCAACCAAATTACGGCCAAGGCATGTCGGGGAGCTATTCCTCGACATTTTCAAAGCATCTGACAAACGACAAGGTAGATTATCGCATCACTTATGCAGGACCGAAGCCTGGGTATTACGCTTAATTTTTTTTTAAAAATGTCCGATAACCTGTCGTTGTTGATCCAGCACTTCAGACGCATTTCTGTTCATATTGTTTTTAGTAGAGTTAAAGCGCTTCATCATCTTCCATTGATTGTTAGCAGCGCATCAGATTGGTCGCTCTACCGCTTATGTATCTTCATTGAAACACTTCCAACATGATACGCGCTGTCTTGACAACCGCACTTACTAAAGCTGATACGATAACTTTGATCTTAACCTTCCATTTTTTATAACGAAATTATAACTTCCGACGAGTTATAAGGGTTGTCTGCGCGATTGTATATCCAGCTTTGAATTACCCATTCGCTTCACCACGACTAAACTCCAAATTTTTTGTTATCTGGTGAACTTGAGTAGAAATCGAATGTCGTACTTTCGTAACGCCTGAAAGAAATGGTTACAAACAGCGACAAACGCAATTGCCGCGTTTAAACATCTTTTAATTTTATCAAATCAATTTTTCGGAAAAAACTACCATGACTACCACTACAAAACATGACTCTAAGCGTTCTGCCCTAAACCCAATTGCACTTGCTGTAACTATGTCGCTTGCAACTATTGGAGGCACCAATTTAGCTCGTGCGGCCTGTAACCCTTGCAACCCGTGCGCGGCAAAGAAAACCGTAGAAGAGTGCATAGCTGATGCCACTGACCCGTGCAACCCTTGTAACCCTTGTGCAGCAAAAGCTATTGAAGCTTGCCAGAATCCCTGCAACCCTTGCGCTGCAAAGAGCTAAACTTACTAGTGCGAACGCAGGCAGTTCTGTAAAACGGACTGCTTGCGTACATACACTACAGGCAAACTACCAACAACAAGCAGTCTAGTAGTACAATAAAATATTTTAAGCTTGAGCAGCTGACCTCAACAGCACCCGGCGATCTGCCAGTGCAATCTTGTCAAGTTTTTTACCTGATCGGTAAATAACTCGCGACTGACCAAACTCCGCCGGGTCATTTATCGCGACGCAACAAGCCAGGCGATGATCCTTAAGGTAGAAGTAACAGATACCGTCACGAGTACTCCTGA
>CAYPDN010000089.1:0-3554 GCA_964409445.1 uncultured Granulosicoccaceae bacterium | reverse complement strand
GCCAGGCGATGATCCTTAAGGTAGAAGTAACAGATACCGTCACGAGTACTCCTGACAATACACTCTTGTGCGTCCCTGAAGTCTCCACGCATTTGCAGCAGTAGATCACCCTGCTTGGACCACAACCATAAGTCTGGTGTTACCGGCACAGCAATATCACAAATTGCATAAGCGGCACGCTCTGCAGAAACATTGGCGTACGCCCAGTTTTCCATAGCAGCGTGATCTGCATGACGGGCGCAATCGCCAATTGCAAAAATATTGGGCTCCGAAGTCATCTGTCTATCGTTAACCAGAATGCCACGATCTACTTCAAGGCCAGCTTCGCGGGCAAGTTCATCGTTGGGTTCAATTCCTATGCAGGCACAAACTATATCCGACGTGTTTTGTTCGAGCTGACTGCCAAGATTCACTTCAACACCAATCCCTGTGTGGTGATCTAACAATAATTCTGAAATTTCAGCAGGGATCGATCTTGCGCACAGCCTGTCTTGTTGTTCGTAGAGCCGCACGTCAAGGCCATGCGATCTTGCCGTGGCCGCAACCTCCAATCCCAACCAGCCGCCGCCGACAATAGACAGCTGCTTTGCTGTCTTCAGGGTCGAATAGAGTTGCTCGGCATCACCAATTGTTCTTAAGCTTAAAGCATTGGGTATTTTACGAGCGCGTCCGCCGCTGGCAAACACAAGCTTGTCGAAGGAGATATTCTCTCCTGGAAGATTGACAACTCGATTGAATACATCAACTTCACTCGCAACGGTGTCGAGTCTGAGTTCTATATCGAGCTGTGTCGCCATAGATTGATTCAGCATAATCACCTCATCTGCATCTACTGACCTTGCCAGATAAGCCTTGGAGAGTTCCGGACGCTGATACGGAGGAGTTGATTCATCACCAATTAACGTAATTGTACCGTCATAGCCAAGTTGCCTTAGCTGCAACGCACATTTTGCTGCCGCTTGTCCTGCACCAATCACTACAGTTTTATCAGTATTCAAACCGGCACTCTCCAGATCAAAGGAACAGCTCTTTTACTTGTATTCATTTACGACTTTATCACAGGTTTTTTTTACAACATTGAAAATACATACTCATGATTAGCAGATAAGAAAAATACTAAAGAGGCCTGACTACTCCCCACTAAGATTTCCAGCGCGCATAACCTGTTTCCTTCACTCTGATCGTAGCAGTGTTTTCTACCGTGACTATTTTTGCTCACTCAAAAACAACACCCCATTTATAGCGCTTTATGTTGTTCCGGATCGCATTTCCCGTGACCTGATTCACCGAATTCGAAATCGATTGCGAATTCTCTACAAACTTACTCCGTTGAGCCGCCAACTTCGGTTTACGACAAATACATTACACTCCACGTAACACTACGGATTCTCTGACCCAGCATTGCCAGAGATTTTCATGGACTTAGTAAGTTGACGACAATTCAAAACAAAAGGGCAATTGGCGGAAACAGAGTAATAGCCCAATTTTCAATCAAGCTGTCAGAGCTGGCTATTGAGAACGGGCGATTTAATGGCGCGCTAATTTTCAATTCCCGTGGTGGTATGTTCTTTCTGGGCTACGGACTTAGAGACGACATTCAGGCAACCATATTCAGGGGAAGCGATGTCATCTCTATTTTTGAAATGGAGTTAAGCAACGCGGGCAAAAGAGTTGCGCTGTTTAACAACATCAAAGTGAAATTAATTCGTGAGAAACGCGTCGGCCAGGACTATGGAATCATAGTTAAATTTGTACAGATCACAGAAGCACATCTGGACAAATTAAATGTGCTCGTACAAGAGCTGCCAGTTGTTGAAAGTGATGCAGTACTATTTTCTGATGACCCTAATCCAGTACTAAACATTGACTCGGACGTTTGGGAGTTTTGTAAAAAGCACGGATAGAGAAACATCGGGCGCGATAATATTCTTTTATTATGCTCGCGAAGAATTGTTACCGATTTAATCAACGTATAGAACCGCAGGGCTTTTTACTCGCTACTCCCCGCGAACCTCAAGGCCAAACGCGCGCAGTTCTGCGGCAATACCACTGTTCGTGGATAGCACATCAACCGTCTCATCCGGATCGGTAACCAGATCATACAAGACTTCTGTACCATTATCATAAGCAAGATACTTATGTGTTAGTGATCGCACTGCCCAACCCTGGCCAAGAGCATTGTTACCATCATAGTCTGTATATAAGAACTCACGATCTATCTCACCGCCCGCGCTAAAACTCGATAAGAAATTTATACCGTCATGAATGGCTTCATTATCAGTACCGGTGGTGAGTGCAGCAATAGTTGGGAAAAAATCAACCACACTGACCAGTCCGTTCTCTCTTACATTTGTACGCGTAACACCGGCACCTGAAATTACCAATGGTACTCGCACCCCTCCTTCGAACAAGCTGCCCTTTTGGTGCCCGTCTAAAAAAGAATCATTGTCGAGAACACTTCTCGGCGTACCGTTATCCCCAATAACCATAATGATAGTGTTGTCCCGGGTGGCAGGATCCATTGAACTTAGCAAGCGGCCAAGCTCTGTATCCAGTGTTTCAATGGACGAGAGATAGTACTCTCTCTCGTTCGCGTTAATATCAGCCTGCGTTCCAGACAAACCACGCGTGTTAAATTCGTCCGGCGGCGCATGATAAGGAGCGTGAGGCGCTGCAAATGCCAGCCATGCAAACCAGGGGTTTTGCTGTTGATCAATCCAGTCGATCGCGTTATCAACTAACGCCGTTGTATGGTAGGTAGTGCTTTGTTCCTCAACACCATTGATCGTTATAGTCCAGTTAAAATAGTCGTTTATATTGGGACGCAGGTGACCGGCATAGTGTCCGACTCCAAGGTCATTCGGATGATTCAGGTTCCCGCCTCCACCATCAACATGCCATTTACCAAAAACCGCTGTCTGGTAATTACTCGACGACGCATTTTCACTTAAAAATGCCTGAATTGTCCCTTCGTCTGCAGACAGATTACCCGGAACACTCAACACTCCGGTATTTACGCCATGCTTGCCGGTAAGCAAAGCGGCACGCGTGGTGGAGCAACTGGGTGTACCCCAGACATTCTCATAGGTAATACCGTTCCGAGCCAGCGAGTTGATCACCGGTGTATTTGGTAAATCATTGCTTAAACTGTATTGAGCACTGGCATCAATACCCTGATCATCGGTGATAACAAGCAGAATATTGGGTTGATCAATAGTGATTGAGCCACCGGTATTTCCTTGCTCGCTACCATCGGGCTCGGGATCTTCCGGCCCAGTGATTTCCGGGTCGGTATCTTCTGGCCCTGTGTTTTCCTGATCAGCGTTCTCCTGATCAGCGCTTCCCTGGTCGGTTGATTCAGACGCAGTACCCTCCTGACCATCGGCATCAGAATCCGTATCAACCGGCTCACTTTCCTGGTTAGTGTCAACTACGTCATTAGAGCTGGCTTCATCGGAAGTGGATCCGCAAGACGACAAAGCAACCAGTAAAAGCGGCACTGATAAAAGGAGTAAACATCTGCGTTTAGAAAGGGATACGGTCATATCATCACT
>CAYPDN010000088.1:7555-11911 GCA_964409445.1 uncultured Granulosicoccaceae bacterium | reverse complement strand
AGAAACTACGAGCCGCAATGGGTCAAAGACAAAGCTCCAGAGATGCAACGCTATCTGAACTCAGTGTTGTAGTTCGGATGTCCGGCGCGTTTTCCGCGGTTGCTGGTTACCTATACAACTAGTGCAGCGAAGTTTTCCGTACTGATCCATCAGGGCTCTTTTGCTCATCTTTCGCGAGAGTTAATCACTGGTTGTATAGCAACTGGCTTCCGGCCTCAAATAAGACAGTACGCAATATGCCTTGTTATGAAGTCTATCATTGCCGGTTACTTGTTCGGTATCTACCGGGCACAAATCACTGCCTAAGAGCCCCGTATCCGGGGTAATTGATATGCCTGCCATACAGTAAATTAAATGCCAACGCATAACCCGAAAAGGTAATGGAATCCTGTACGCGATAATTACAATAGATCCTGACACTGTCGCTCAGAAAATTGGCAGTCGACTGCCATACAGCGTCCAGCGTACGGCATGCGAATACTGTGTGAACCAATCAGTTTCCTTCGATGGAGATCTCATGTCGGTAAACGGTATACAGGCAAAAGTACTTAAATTAATAGTTTGGACTTTTCAAAATAGCCCATCCCGGGGCTGCTTTTACCCGGGGCTGCTTTTATATGAACACCTATGCAACCACTGCATCTGCTACCCGGCAGTTAACGGAACAACACAGTATTTTACCGGTTACTTCCGGGTACCCATACCACACCTGAAATTGGAGAAATTGAATGATTTATAAAAGAAACTCTCTACCTCGCACCCTTGGCGGCTTAGGTTTACTTTTGGCAACAAGCCTCACCTCAGGTGCCGCAATGGCCGCGGACCACCAGGAAGCACCAGGTGCTACTGCGTTGTTAGCGGCAGATATTGGTGACTATTACGCCTGGCACGAAGGAGATATGTTGAACCTGGTTTTAACATTTGGCACCTTTGCGCCGCCAGATCTTCCTGCCGCTTTCAATGCCGACATCCTCTACACGTTGCACTTCGATACATCTTTGCCTGCTGACGGTATCTCCGACATCGATCTTTTTGCACGATTTGCTCAGGATGCATCAGGAAATTGGGGCCTTCAAGTATCGGGCGCGAGTAATTCTCCACTGGAAGGACCAGTTGAAACAGTGATTTCAAATAGTGACGTTACCGCATGGGGAGGACTTGCTGATGATCCGTTCTTCTTTGATCAAACAGGTTTTAACCAGACTGTGGCTACAGGAACGCTGGCATTCGACCCAACTCGCGATGATGTTGCCGGCCTCAACGTGACTGCGGTTGCAATTCAAATTCCGGTTGCAACGATTGTCTCTGAAGGCGGCACATTTCAAACCTGGTCTACAACATCAACTCTGTGAGGAATACCGATATGATCTACAAGAAAAAATTTCAAATCGTACTTTTACTGGCATCTGGTCTATTCATAACCGGTTGTGGCAGCGATGATGATGACGATACAGGGATATTGCCAGTCACGCCGGAATCAGCTTTTGCATTTAGTACTGAACCGCCCTCAGCGTTCACCCGTGTGGACCGCTCAGGTATGCCCGCTATCGCGACGGCACTTATCGCTAGTGATGACGCATATAATGCGGCTGATCCTGTAAAC
Organism: uncultured Granulosicoccaceae bacterium; assembly: GCA_964409445.1. Lineage (GTDB taxonomy): Bacteria > Pseudomonadota > Gammaproteobacteria > Granulosicoccales > Granulosicoccaceae. Next base: position 10,308 of record CAYPDN010000088.1, on the reverse strand, counting down.
GATATCGCGGGAGATTTTGTACCGGAAATATTGGGGGCGCTTAGTTTTCTTCACGGCGCACTGGATTCCCAGCTGACCGGCCTGGGTCTGACTCCATGTACTGTTGTTGGTGATGGAACCGGAACTTGTGCAGCTTCTGCAGTACCGCTGATAATCCCGGATACAATGACAATCGATACGGCAGTTGCTGCAGGTTTTCCTAATGGCAGATTGCTTACTGATCCCGTCATTGCCGTTACCCTCGCGGTTGCTCTGCTTGAGTTAACCGGTGACCCGGCACCTCATACACCGACAGCTTTGGTTGGTTTACTAAACCCGACGGCCAACGACAGGGCATTAGAGGCGGAATTCCCCTTCCTTGCCTCACCAAATCAGTAACCCGTCGGTGCTTCACTTGTCGCATAGCTGGTGGGCGACAGGTGAGGCAATCCGGATGTAATAAACTGTTTTTAAAGTGTTATCGAATAACCCTGCGACACGAAACCCGACTCCCTGTCTTAAATCTAACAGGGACTCAACCATTACGTAACTACGCATCCAACGAACGCTTAGGAGCATGGCAGATTGAAAAATTCATCAGAGCATTATCTAATACTATCTTTTAGTCTTTTTTTAACTGTAGGTGCAAGTAACCTAAATGCGCATGAATTCTGGTTAGAGCCACAGTCGTTTCACGTAAGACCAGACGCTTCAGTGTCAATAGATTTGAAAAGTGGAGAAGGATTTACTGGCATAACATATCCGTGGATTCCCAAAAGAGTACTAAATACAGGACCGATAACAGATGCTACCCTCATACCTGCAAACACTGGCAGAGAACCCGCATTGCGCGCGATTGCAAACACATCAGGTTTAACAGCACTCTACTACCAGTCGAACCCATCAAAACTCAGTCATGAGAGTTTCGAAGACTTTGAGAACTTCCTCAAAGAGGAGTCCTTGCTTTGGGTTCGAGACAGGCACAAACAACGCGGATTGCCAGAAACCGGGTTCACTGAATATTATTCACGGTATACAAAAACTTTACTACAGGCAGGCCACATCAGCGGCAGAGACAAATTTTCCGGAAATATGCCTTATGAATGGGTTGCGCTAACCAATCCGTATTCTACAGATTTTGATATCAAATCCGGCTACTCGTTACAATTATTCGAAAACAAAGAGCCCGTCACTAACACGCATGTGACATATTTTATTAAAAATAAAAACAGCAGCGCTGAAGCAGAGTTAAGAACAGCACGGACCGACGATTCAGGAGTTGTAAAAATACCTTATCAAAAAGATAGTAATTATTTAGTTAGTGCAGTTTTAATGACCGAAAATTACAACAAAGCGATACCATGGCACAGTCACTGGGTGTCCATTACTTATGGTTCACTAAACGAATCGGAACTCTAAAATAACTAGTAAGTATGCAGGTCTGTAGACAATAAGTCCTGTACTTATCGGACGGAGAAAATACGCATCGTTCGGCGAACTAAATGCCCAATCAGACTAATTCGCTCACCCCTCAGGACAACATGCGCCACTGAGAGGTGAGCGGTGCTCTACCGGTCAAATTCAAATTATAGAATAGAAAATCTGCGCTTCTATCATGATGGGCGGCGTCTGAATACAGCAATGCCCAACAACGAAAGCAGACCAATACCGATAGCACCAGAACCTTTTTTCTCTTTTGCCTCAGTTTCAGCTACAGACTCAATTCCGACAGGGCGAAATAATTCAGTGGCATTCTGCATCACAGCTTGTCGCCCTGAAATTGGAGTAATGCTTCCATCGACAGCAGCTAACACTACCGGCTCACTGGGTGTATCGTCGCTTTGATAAGATAAAAACCGCGTTGCTGAACCGGAGTCGTAAGTACCATCCGGATAAACATCTTCGATACCTCCGCCAAGAGACAGGTTGTCCCCGATCATGACGAATTGCAGCTCAGACGGATCACCAATTTCCTGTCGTGGTATAGCAATTTCCACAGTGTTGCCATTGGCAGCGCGAGGTGTGTTAGCCAATGGTGTCCAGACCCAGTCATCACCTGTGCCGCTATAGCTGTGTACTGCAGAACCTTGCTGCATATGGTCAGCGCCTATCGCCAGCCCGCCCTGATAGCCTGTCGACGGATCCGAATCACTGTCTATGTACACAGTGAACAACCAGTCCTGCAGCAGTGTGAGGTCTTGACCATCATTGCTGAAGGTCAGATAGAAAAATCCGGTATCGTGCGCCATCGCAGCACGCAAAAAGTCAACCGGGTTTTCAGCACCGGTAATATCGTCCGGATCATCATTGAAATAACGCAGGCCCTGCCATTCAGTTGTTATTCCATCAACGTTAATCTGTGCAACCGTATTACTTGGTATCTCGGATTCTGCAATGGTTTGAACAGTTATCGATATCGTCGCAAGCCGACTAAGTGCTGTGCCATCGTCAACCTGAAAAGTAAAACTGTCTGTGCCGGTGAAACCGATCGCCGGCTGATAAGTGAGCTGTGGTGCAGTACCGGTTAGCGCACCATTTTGCGGTTGATCAACCACTACATAGCTCAGCAGGTCGCCATCAATGTCTGTGGCATTTAATACAAACAATGCGCTGTTATCCTGATTAATAATCAGTTCAAGGTCTGACGCATCCGGCGCTGTATTGGAAGGTGCGACAGCTGTATAGGTAAAATCGCGATCAACCGCGGCCGACGTATATACTCCATCGGGGTGTAAATCTTCAACCGTACCACCATAGGGAACGTTCGATCCGAC
>CAYPDN010000088.1:6352-7455 GCA_964409445.1 uncultured Granulosicoccaceae bacterium | reverse complement strand
TAGGCAATGTAGTAGTGCCCGCCGTCGTGCGCCATCCAGGCCTGACGCCAGTCAAGCGGATCGGCAGCACCAGAAACATCGTCCGGGTCCGGAGCAAACGGTACATAGGATGCCCAGTCGGATAAATCACCATCCAGTGTAATCGATGCAGCGAGATTGCTTATGATTCCAGACGCGAGCACTGATACGGTCACTGTCGCCGTAGAGCTGTTAGCCAATCCATCGTTAACCGTATAACTAAACGTTTCATTACCGGTGAAACCCACAGCTGGTGTGTAAGTAAGATCAGGCGCTGTGCCGCTTATTGTACCGCTCAAGCCATTGGTGTTTACAGTGTAGGTAAGCGTATCACCGTCTTCATCCGCCCCCGACAATACAACTGCCACAGCAGTATCAGTCGCCGTTGACACAGACACCGCTGAAGCAACTGGTGCGTTGTTTTCCAATAAATCATTGCCGCGATACGCTCGCCACTGAACCGAGTTGGCCCAAATGGTAGCGGGCTGAGTGGTCTGTACGCCACGCAGGCGCAGCCTTGTTTCGCCATTAGCGGCGATGAAAGCCTGTGCATTTTCTGTGAGGTCAATGCGTACAATAGAGTCAGACTGGTCACCGACAATACGGTTGTCGAAACTCACCCAGGATCCAATTTCAAAGTTGTACAGAAACGTTTCCTGCGCAACATTCGGCACCGAGTAATGACCAGAATAAGTCATTATTAGTCGTGACACTTCATTGCGATTTTCAACATTGCCACTTATGGAAATGTCGACGACATTGCCTGTCGCTGTTGCCTCAGAGTCGACATCATAAGTATCGATATCGTCGGCATCCAAAAATCCTACCTGACCAAAATTCAACGCACCAGCCAGTACGCTAACAGACTGGGTCAGATGTGTGGTTTTAGGGACAATACGAACCTCTATATCAATCTGGCCTATGGCGGTACCACCTTTGCCATCACTGATTGCATAAGAAATTGTGTCGGCACCTGAGAAGCCGATATCCGGCGTGTAGCGCCAGTCTCCTGATGCCAGCAACTCAACACTGCCGCCGTTAGCGCTGCGACTCGGCAAGCCGGCAACTATCAATGTATCGTTGTC
>CAYPDN010000088.1:1635-6252 GCA_964409445.1 uncultured Granulosicoccaceae bacterium | reverse complement strand
CAATAAAGCCAGTCGAGAAATTTGTGCATATATGCGTGCCTCACCATTGAACAGATTTTCAGTGCCACGCAGCAGGCAATTAGCTGGCTGATTATTAACACACTCTTCAACATCGGTACCGTCGAACTTTAAATACTCAGGTACACGATCGTTGTTTTGATAGAAGTTCTTAAAAAATGCAAGACTACGCTCTGCCGATGATCGCGCCAGGGATTTCTCTGTCGCAGTCAGTGCATCGGATTGCGCATTAGAAGCACGCGCCAGATGGATAGCTGTCCACAATACCTGAATTATTTTAAGGTGCTCACCCGGACGAGAACCCTGGAATTCAAAATCACCAGTCCATGTACCGTCCGGCTTATAGCCGTTGTAGTAGAGACCGGATAAGGTAATTTCTGAATCGAGTAACAACTGGGTCATTGACTGAAGTACATCGTCCCAGCGATGATCACGGGCAGCTGCATGTGCCACCGTCCCCAGATCCTGGTAGTCGACCGGAATTAAGTCGGTGCCGAGAAAACCGGTACCCGTGGCAATCGCAGGTGCAGGCACAAGCGTATTATCATCAATGCCACTCCAGTCCCACGCAAAACCTACAAGGCCACCTGAGTACGATGGGAATATAAATGAGTCGTCTCGATCTCGATCACTTATAGAGGTCCAGTACAAGCCTTCAAACATGGAGTTCGCAAGGTCATTGGCATCTTCGTGACCAAAATTCTCGTAGCCGTCAATTAACCCGTGAATCACTCGCAGGTCATCCAGTGGTGCGTTGGCGTTGAACCAGTTGCCACGAAAGTCATCGTAAAACTGAAACGGACGCTGATTATCGCGCTCGATTGACCAGTTCGGTATGTGATAGAGCGGCGAATACATGACATCCCGAACGTAACTATAGGCTTCCTCATAGGCGGCCTGATCATTCATGCAGGCACTGCTGCGCAGCAACAGTCCCATGTGCTCGCCAGTTACGCTATGACCACCGGTGTATATCTCGTTGGATGCCGCATCCTCATCATGTAACAGATTGGTGTAAACACCATAGTTATGCGGCTCAGCTGCTGCGGAGTTGCGCATATGATCGAGTATAAACGCAAGACCGCTTTCTGCTGCCTCCTGATGCGCCGGGTCTTCAAACTGCGGACCTGCATAGTCCGATGCAACACTAAGTGGTGCATCAGTCAGCTTTACTTCAAGCATCGCAAACTGATCGACCGGCACTTCAAAGGTGTAGACCCCATTGCCGCGATTACTAACAGCGGCGAAGCCGTTTAGCCCATCAGTGTCCGGTGAGCTCGCCACCACACTGGTGACCATTTTGCCTTCCGGTGCGTTATAGTGAAATTTTACCGTCTTAACAGACTGCACCAGTGGCAGTTGCAATCCACTGTAGTTAACCAGATACAGCAGGTGCTCATCTTCATTTAAAATAGAGCGATCAATAAATATTTCTTCACCGCCTTCAACGGTGAACGGCTCATCTACATGGATGCGAACAAGCTTTTCAAGCTCGCTTAAAGTGGCGTTAGCGACATTGGCATCCAGTTGCTCGCCAAACAGAGTTGTACCAACAATGTCTGGTCGATAAATGGCGAGACCACTACCAAACTTATTAACTCGTGCTGCAGGTGCTGCAGGAAAATCGAATAAATCTGCGATAATACTTCCATTGCGCGCTGCACCTGTCTCATCCAGAGTGCCGGGCAGCGTACCGGTAGCCAGTATTGTCCCGCCATTTTGAACGTACTGTCGAATATAGTCGGCATCGGCAACAGACATAGAGCCAACGCTTGGCAGAATTAAAAGATCAAGATCGGCGCTTTCTGCAAGCGGGCCGTTTTCACGCGCGTGTATTACTGTATATGGAATATCCATACGCATCATCGCAGCTGACATACCTCTATAACCACCAAGATGAGGCATAGTTACGACACTGTCTGACGGACGCTTGGCCCACCAGGTATCATCAGCAGTAGGAGGTGTTGTCACCGAGAATATGCCAAACTTACCACTCTGGTCATAGTCCTGAAAGTCACGCGTTGACGAGCTATACCAGATGCCGAGATGCGGCACTCGCTGCGCTACCAGCAACTCTTCTTCATGATCGGCAACATAGCCAAACCAGTTACGGCGAAATTCGCTGCCAACACTGGTCAGCATGGTGGGGGTTTGAGATTCAAACGGAACGTTTTGTGTCGCCACTGTTGCGGCCAGTGTTAAGCCTGCATCAAGCGGTTCAAAACCGTAGCCAAAACTCCACGAGGGCTGATCCGGCTGTACAGCCTTGCCCCACTTGAGCATAGCAAGTTTGTTTTCAAAATCATCTGGTGTCGACCACTTCATTGCCTGCGTATTGGACACACTGTCTGTTTCCCAGACGTGTATAAAGTTATCCCTCACTGGCAGATATGATCCATCCAGTCCGTATGCTGTACCATCGGCGTAATCCATCGGGAAGTTTTCAACAATTACCGCAAAATCCGGATCTACCGCCTGCGCTGCAGCGCGTACATCTTCCAGAAAATTGGCAACATTAATATGCCGCCATGTGATCCAGGCTCGAAACCCGGGATCACTCATGTTGTACTGAGTCGGTACCGTAAAGCCCGCACCTCCGTTTAAACCCTGTTCAATTGTCCAGGCATTAAAGTCTGCTGCAGCACCAGGCTCTGTACCTACCCAAAGTGTGCCGGTATCAAGATAAATAGGCACATCGAGCCAGACACCATCCAGCTCTGTCGCTGCCAATTGCTCGACACGGGAGATAAAGTAATCTTTGTAGCCTGAGTTTGGAGACATCCAGGCACTCTCTTCACTGGGTGCGACCCAGACTTCCAGCCCGCCGTAAAAGACGTTCGGAGTTCCATCAATACCTTGCTGTACCCAGTCGGGATTGTCTTTGCCAAAGGTAGACGGGGCAATGACATTGTTACTATCAATGGCATTGCGGGTCAGTACTTCGAAAGTGGGGTAGTAGATGACGGCCTGCAAACCACGGTCATGAGCAAGCCTGGCTGCTTTGTCTAAAAACTGTACTTCTGTAGCGAACTCCTGCTCATCGAGGTGATAGGAAAGTTGGCTATCGAGCTCCAGAATACTGACATTCTGTGAAACTCTAAGATCGAGCAAGGCCTCAAGATCGGCATCGCTCATAGAATTATATATAAACGTGCCACCAATTCGTCCCGAGTACAACCACGGGTCGGAAGCAAATGTTGTAGCAGATAACAATAGCGCAAATGTCGAAACTAATATAGCGCGCACTGACATGGTCGATCCCTCAGAATTCTTACGACAGAACTCTGGCGGCGCAGGGATTGTGCCAGCACTAATACAGGGCTACGCGATTCACAATCCGCAGGAACACCATTGATGTCCCAACCGGAGAGTATGCATGGTCATACGTGTTAGTGCGACCTGGTTAAGCGACGCTGTACGACCGAACTAAGCTCGTTTTGGTATTTGGCTCGGGTTATGGCTCGGGTTTATGGGGCCCGGGTGTTTTATTTAAAACAGCTAATCCTGCTGCTCTGGCTGGCTATTTTCTTCAACAGCGGATAAATCCACTCCTTGTTCTGCGGCGTGGGTGTGTATCGCTCGCAGTGAAACTGCTGCATTGTTTAAGTGTCCGGCAACCGAACGCAACAGACTCGCCGCTACCTTGGCGTCATTTTCGATGATAGATAACAATTCTGTTGCACCAATACGCAAAAACAGACTGTCCTGCGTTGCGGTAAGATCGTGACGTCGCGGTTGGTTCTCAATGACTGCCAGATCCCCAATCAGGCGGCCCGCGGTAATTTCTGTGATTAACCGGTCTTCGCCATGCTCGGTACGCCAGGACAAATTGGCGTGGCCCTCGACACAAAGATAGGCTGCATCTGCCTCCTGCTCCATAGCAAAGATCACTTTACCTGCTTTGGCCTCATACCACTGGGCGCTAAAAGCCAGTAAGCGTTGTTGTTTAAGATCAAGTTCAGCAAACAGATCTGTCTTTGCTATTACCGCACGCTTGCGATTGAGATCCTGACTTACATCGATGTCCTTCGGGTCTGTCTGCCGGACACCGCCATCAATTCGTCCATCAATAATTTCAACCAGAACATCATAGCTATCAGAGTTTGTGAATTCTTTTTCGATAAATATTTTGGTGGTGTCAGGCAGCAGTTTGCTAACGCGCTCCCTGGTTAAATCGCGCGTCGCGCCATCGTGGCTGGCAAGCACATTACTTAGAATCAAAATATCCGGTTTCTTAATCCCCGCTCTGCTGAAAGCTAAACGTTCCCTGAAAACGGCTGGCAGGTTAGCTCCGCCGGGCGTCGTCTCAAGATCGTATATGGACTGGGCAGCGAGACTCCAGAGTCCATGCTCGCGAAGCACCTCAACCACGACATCTTCAATCTTTTTTCTACGTGCACCTGCCATATTCGAGATTCGTCCGAATATAGCGTTGCCGAGTAAAGTCATCACGGAGTAGTAGCTCTTCGGGTCTATAGGTTCAAATAATCCATCTAAAGACTCAACCATATGACTCGCATTTTTCTTCCGGATATGGAGTACACGCTCCTTGAAGTTGTCACTGAATGCAGGCCCAATTTGTTCTGCCGAGAAAGCGAA
>CAYPDN010000088.1:0-1535 GCA_964409445.1 uncultured Granulosicoccaceae bacterium | reverse complement strand
AAGTTATCAATACCCATCGCCTCAACTAACTGGAACCACCACTCCTGAACTTCTTCTGCCGATTTCAGACCTGCGACCCCCGGGTCCATCCACTCTACGTCGAAAGGATCTGTGCTGTTGCCTGATTGCTCTGCCTTTTTGCGATAGCTCTCTATGTGTGGAGGCAGCTCGTCAGACAGAATAGGTTTATGCTTGAAAGGTAGAAACAGATTTTCTCCCATGGTGCCACTGAGAATATTCGGATCGGAATGGGCGTATCCAATGCAGTTGGCCAGTGTCTCCTGATGCAGGGTATTTATATTGTGTCCGGCAATTTTAATAGAGCCATACTGGGGGATGACTTCACGGGTGAGCAGATCTGCAAAAGCGAGAGCGGCCGCTTCGGTTTTAGTTTCGACAGCAACCCGCGCACCTTGAGGAATGGATAAACTGATATCCTCAAGTACAATCTGACCCAGTTCGTCACGCACGGTTACATTGGCAATTTCAATGTCACCTTGCAAACGAATGTCTTCATCAGGCGACCCTTCAAACAATCTGTCTTCGACCAGTGTTTTCGGTTCGAAGCGTTCAGTAACTACCTCCCAGCGTAAGGACATATCCTGAGTAGTATTGTAATAGGCCAGGAGCTCTTTCCAGGGGTTCGACAGATCTTTATTTGCAGCCAGTGCCGCTACCAGAGCGCCTACGGTAATCTGCCCCTTGATAACAAGGTAACCACCCACTGAATAGAAGAAGAGTGGTGTCAGTTGATTAAGGAAGTTGTTTAAAAACTTCATAAAAAACTTTTTTTGAAAAATCTCGAAACGAATGTCGTACAGCGCCCCCAGACGACTGGAAAGCAGAGCGAGTCGATAGCGCAATCCACCATTGATTCGGATATCACTCACACCTGCGGCAGTTTCACCAATATCACCGGCCAGCTTGCGAATTTCAAAGGTTCGTTTTTTATTCAGCAAATTAATTTTGTGCTGCAGCTTTGGAATGATCCACGCCTGAAGTGGAATGACTGCGATTGAAGCCAGCCCGAACCAAAAACTCTGAGCAAAAAGGAACACCAGAATGGTGAACATCTGGCCTGTCAGCAATACCGGCTGTGATAACATCTCACCCATCAGCCCACCCATAGGCTCAGCTTCAGAGGTCACCATTGAAACCAGTTCACCCTGACTGGTTTTGCGAAAGTACGGTCGAGGAAATCGATGGATCCGGGTTAACATTTGAAACCGAAATCGTCGCAGTAACCGTTCGGACAACACACCTTTCATGGTATTGAGGCGCATTTTCATCACGCCCGTTATGATGACGACCAAAAGAAACGCGGCACACAAAATCCACAGAAAATGTATCTGACTAAGCGTGACACCCAGCAGTTCGACAGTTTCACTGTCGCTGTCAATGGCGTCATTAATAATCCGTTTGGGCAGCTCCAGCGAAACGTATAAAACCGGGAAAGTCAAAAGAGTAAACACCAGCAGAATGATCTGATCTCTCTTTGAATACTTCCAGATAAATTTAAAAAGACTTTTTTCCAT
>CAYPDN010000087.1:0-11928 GCA_964409445.1 uncultured Granulosicoccaceae bacterium | reverse complement strand
TGTTTAACCCGGCCAAATCAAGGATCAAGGTGTTCGAATTTGAACACGGCAAAACTTCGGTACCTTATACGTGCACCCAGTGTGAAGAAGCCTGGTGCCTGCACGCCTGCCCAACCGACGCAATAGTTATTAACGAAGCAACCGGTGCAAAAGAGGTTATCGACGACAAATGCGTTGGCTGCAAAGTCTGCACAATGGCCTGTCCATACGGCACCGTTAACTACAATACAAGCACCGGCAAAGTCATCAAGTGTGACTTATGCGGCGGTGACCCCAAGTGCGCTGAAGTTTGTCCAACAGATGCCATTGTTTATCGATAACCGCTGGTCAATCACTGAAAATACGCGGCACAGAATCACAGGAGATCAGTCATGAGCTGGCAAAACAGAGTTCTTAGAGTAAACCTGACAGAAGGCAGCATCTCGGTAGAACCACTCAACATGCAGTGGGCACAGGATTACCTTGGCGAACGCGGACTCGCAACAAAATACCTGATGGAAGGCATGGACCCGCGTGCCGATGCCATGAGCCCTGAAAACATGTTGATCTTCGCAACCGGACCATTGACCGGCACCATGTCTTCCACCAGTGGTCGATTTGCTGTTGTTACCAAAGGCCCGCTGACCAACGCCATTGCCTGTTCTAACTCGGGAGGCAAGTTCGGTGCTTCGTTAAAGTTCGCAGGCTACGACATGCTTATCCTTGAAGGTCGGTCCCCAAAACCGGTCTATCTTCATATAGTTGACGACGAAGTCACTCTGCATAGTGCGGAAGACCTGTGGGGTACAACTGTCTGGCATACCGAAGAAACCATTAAAGAAAAACACAGTGACCCACAATTAAAAGTTGCATCGATTGGTATCGCAGGAGAAAAAGGTGTGCGCTACGCGTGCATTGTTAACGATCTTCACAGAGCTGCCGGCCGCAGCGGTGTAGGGGCCGTGATGGGTGCCAAAAATCTCAAAGCAATCGCAGCCCATGGAACGTTGGGTGTCACTGTTAAAGATATGCCGCGCTTTATGGATACGGTAAAAAAGACCTGGAAGAAACTCGAACAAGATCCGGGTCGCGAGCAACTAACCGAACTTGGCACCAACGCTATGATCGATACCATGCAGGAGTTCGGTGGATTACCCACCAACAATTTTCAGGAAGTGCAATTCAAAGGCACAGATAAAATCAATCCGGAAGCAATGGTCACGCCCAACAGTAACGGCCACACCAACCTGATTACCAACAAGGCCTGCTTTGGCTGCACCATTGCCTGCGGTCGCATTGCACACATCGATCAAAACCACTTCTCTATAGTTAATAGAAAAGAATACTGGCATGCATCAGGCGGACTGGAATACGAAACAGCTTACGCGTTTGGCCCGGTAGTTGGCATTGATGATATAGATGCGCTGACATTCGCAGGCTACCTGATGAACGAGCACGGAATGGACCCGATCTCTTTTGGTGCAACATTGTCGGCTGCGATGGAATTATTTGAGATGGGCATTCTCACCACAAAAGACACCGACGGTATACCACTTAACTTTGGCAACGCTGAAGCACTAACGGTCATGGCGGAAAAAACCGGTAAATATGAAGGCTTTGGCCAGGTGCTGGCACTTGGCTCTAAACGCATGTGTGAAAAGTATGGTCACCCGGAAATTTCAATGGCGGTTAAAGGACAGGAGTTTGCCGGCTACGATTCACGAGCGCTACCGGGTATGGGGTTGGGTTACGCTACAAGCAACCGCGGCGCATGCCATCTTAAGCATGATGTCTTTGCAGAAGATATGTCAGATCAAAGCGCTGCAGGTAAAGCTGAACCATGCAAAACATCACAAGATGCTATCGCCACTATAGACTCGACTGGCTTGTGTCTGTTCACATCCGGATCATGGGATCTTTCAGACTATGCAGACCAGATAGATGCCGCCTGTGAAGGCAGCTGGACCAAAGAAAGACTTCAGGAAACCGGTGAACGTATCTGGAATCTTGAACGACAGTTCAATCTGGCGGCAGGCTTAACGCGGGCAGACGATACGCTGCCTCCAAGACTACTGAACGATCCGGTACCCAGTGGTACCGCCAAAGGCCGGGTATGCGAATTAACCACAATGCTTGATGAATATTATGAATTACGTGGCTGGAACAGTCAGGGTGTACCAACTAACGCCACTATCGATCGCCTTGGTTTGTAGTGGCCCAATAACTCGCCAATCAACTCATGGTCCTAAGCATTAAAACCACAGGCCTGCTCGGCAAATTCCTGCCTGAGGGCAGCGCCAGAAACCTGGGTGATGTAGAACTACCGGACGACAGCAGTGTGCGTGCGCTGCTCAATCAACTGGAAATACCGGATGGCCGCTGCCTGGTGACGGTGAATGGTGAGCTGGTGCAAAAAGAAGAGTTTGAATCTACCGTGCTTACCGCTTCAGATAAAGTAGTATTAATGGCGCCCCTGGCCGCGGGATAGTCCCGCGGGGCAATCTTCGCATCGCAATACCAGCGTTCAGAAGATTAACCGCAGAGCTAAACCTTCTCACGCAAGACAAGAAAGTTTCGCACGCTGTAGTAACCCGCTGATTTTTCCCAGTCAAGCTGCTGAAGTGCTGTAACACCGGATGCCCACGGCTCGTTGTTAGCCAGCGCTTCGAAGCTAAATTCCTCTGCAATATTGCAAAAGAAACACCGATACCATTGTGTACCTGAAGATGAATCCTCATTCATTACTGCTGTTTTGATTGCATCCAGCAGCCCCTCAGGAATAGAAGCGTTCGCTTCAACACTTCCGCGAGTCCCAAAATTTCCAATATACGCAATGTACTGTTTGCCACCAACAATCCACTCCTGAGTTGTTACATGCTCAGAGTCATTAATTTTCCAGAAAGCAGCAAGAAAAACGTGAAAAGAGCTGACAGAAAAATTGTGCACCGCATCTTTAATTCCCTCTTGATGCTCTCCCATGCCTGCAAAGCATTCGTCTATCACGCGGTTATCAGGTAACAGGACTTCTATATCGAGGCGTCCACTTTTTTCACCCGCGAACCAGGTGGCACGTAGCGCCGGCAACTCACCATAGGGAATTACCCATTCGCCCTCTTCATGTAACGGTATTCCATGTGCCGATAGCAGCTCTGCCATCGTTTGCTTTAAAGAGAGAGGTTCCATTTATTGTGACGCTATGATTATTTTTCAGACCAGTGTGTTAACAGATGCAGCCGCAGAAGGCATCCACTTGAGCTGCCGTTCCTCAACTACGTCATCATCTGCGATCCGTTGATCCGCAGACTTTGCGATTTCAGGTTTTTCAACAGCAGATATTGCATCGACAGAACCTGTATCTGCAGACTCTTCACAACCCAATTCGCTGCGATCAACCGTAAGTGATTCGAAATCAAATAAATCGCGATCCGCAAGCTGGGAAGGCTTTACATTGGTAAGTGCTGTGAATATAGATTCAACCCGCCCGGGATTAGTCTTATCCCACTGTTGCAGCATCTGCTTAATATTCTGGCGCTGCAGATTAGGTTGTGATCCGCACAAGTCACACGGAATAATCGGAAACTGTTTATGCTGAGCGTAGCTTTCGATATCTTTTTCTTTGCAGTAGGCAAGCGGCCGAATCACTACATTCCTGCCATCGTTGCTGCGCAGTTTTGGTGGCATTGCCTGTAAACTGCCACCATGGAACATATTTAAAAACAACGTCTCTATAATGTCATCGCGATGATGACCAAGAGCTATACGGTTAAAACCATGTTCTTCGGCATAACCGTAGAGTGTTCCGCGCCGCAACCGTGAGCAAAGACCACAGGTGGTTTTACCTTCCGGAATTACCCGTTTCACCACTGAATAGGTATCGCGCTCAATTACATCGTACTCAACACCAACAGATTTTAAATATTCAGGCAGGATGTGTTCTGGAAAGTTGGGTTGCTTTTGATCAAGATTAACTGCTCTGAGCGAGAATTTGACTGGTGCTTTTCTTTGCAGACTGAGCAACATATCCAGCATGGTGTAGGAATCTTTGCCTCCTGAAAGGCACACCATCACCCGATCACCATCTTCGATCATATTAAAATCGACAATCGCCTCCGCTGTGTTGCGGCGCAGGCGCTTGGTGAGCTTGTTAAAATCGTATTGCTGCTTGGGCTTTGGCATCATCAAACCGGCAAAGCCATTAGTCTAGAGCAAAGCGAGTCAATTCGGTAGGTTTACACTCTGACAATGCCCCAAGTGCCCCAGGGGCAGCCCGATGCGGTCCATACTTCCTGAACGCTGCTTAGCAGTTATTTACCAGGCAGATTTATCCGGAAGGTTTAGCGACGACGAGCTGATCGTCATTTAGTCTGGATGCTTTTGTACCACAAGCCAGAAACTCATCGACTGTGGCTGAACCAAAGCTACGGAAACAGGCATACAAATACTTTGCACAATCCGGATTCGAGCAGCGCACAATGCCATCGTTGTAGGCCTTCGCAACATCTTTATTGATGTTTGTCGAATGCGCCATTGGAACAATCGCCAGTGGCGTAAACAACAAAGCTAAAACAAACCCTATTTTTTTGATCACGATATAAAGCCTCCAGTGTATTCAATCCATTGACAACACTTCGATCTACAAAAACCACCCTAATCTAAAAAACCACTCTGGTCTACAAACCCAGCTCAGGCCCTGCAACTTCGACAAGCCATCGATTAAACACGCCGAATTTGACTTGCAAGAGTGTAGCTTACCGATCGAAATCACCCTCGACCCGATCACAAAAATTGACAGAAGGAGTTGTAAATTAAGAAGTTTTACACTTCGGAAATCAGGGGTTTTCTTATGCCTAATCCGGATAAAACGGCTAACTAACAGCCTTTAGCTCTGTTCCAGTTAAGTACGGCGGTCAATTGTGACAGTGATGAAACCAGAGCTCTATGCAACAAAACACCAGCGTTACCCTTTGAGGCATGGCTTAAGAAAAAACAACAATCAGATCGGGGTCCGACCAGCAAACGCATGCGATAAAGTACCGCCATCAACATATTCAAGCTCACCACCCAATGGCACACCATGGGCAATTCGCATTACTGATAATTGCCTGGCTCGCGCCATCTCTCCTACATAGTGAGCTGTCGCCTCACCTTCCACAGTCGAATTGGTGGCGAGTATAACTTCACGGACAGTGCCGGATTCAAATCTGCCGGTAAGTTCTTCAAGCCCAAGCATCTCCGGGCCAATGCCGTCAAGCGGTGACAACTTGCCGTGCAGTACAAAGTACAGTCCGCGATAATCAGTAGCTTTTTCCAACGCCGCAAGATCGGAAGGCGATTCAACAATACAAAGCTTCTCGCGCTCACGGGTGGCGTCAGAGCAAATACGGCAGACTTCAACCTCGGTAAAATCACGACAAACTGTGCAATGGCTGATGCGCTCCATAGACAATCTCAACAGTTCAGCCATGCGCAAGCCACCGTCACGATTGCGTTGCAACAAATGGAAAGCCATGCGCTGTGCAGACTTCGGTCCGACACCCGGAAGGCAACGCAACGAATCGACCAACTGATTAAGAAGTGGTTCTGCCATTGTTTATCTTTACGCCTGTTTTTACCCCGTTGGGTGCTGCCGTGGTGACGATTAGAACGGCAGTTTCATACCGGGAGGCAGCTGCATACCTGATGTTGCACCTTCCATCACTTCTTTAGTTTTACCTTCAAGCTTTTGAGATGCATCGTTAACTGCAGCAGCGACAAGATCTTCAAGCATTTCTTTGTCATCTGTTAGCAGGCTTGAATCAATATCTACTTTGCGCAGCTCGTGTCTGCCAGTCATCACGACTTTCACCAGGCCACCACCCGACTGGCCTTCGATCTCAAGGCTTGCGACGTCTTCCTGCGCCTTCTGCATTTTTTCCTGCATCTCTTGCGCCTGCTTCATCATAGCGCCCAAACCACCTTTCATAGCTAAACCTTATTGGTTGCTCTCTGCATTCGCAAAGAGTGATTGGTTAATCGATATTTAACACACAACAATTATAGCTTGCCGATTGCATCAGGAGTCCTCTCTTCTTTTCACCTTGCTCTCTTTTACCGCTCCGTTATCTCCCTCTTTTTGTTCGCCATCATCCAGCGGCTTGATGCTGCCAGTACTGACCTCGGCACCAAACTTGGCAACAATTTCAGCAACAACCGGATCGTCAGCGATAGAGTTACGTGCTTCCTCCAGTTTTATTTGCTCGTTTTTTTTTTCAAGCTGCGCAGGTGTACCGTCTGGTGTCTCCGGTGCAATTGATACTTTAAGCTGCACCTCACCTTCAGCCAGAACAGACATCTTCTCGCGCAGCCGCTCTTTCCAACGTGGCGCGGCCAGCGTTTCATATTCAGGATCAAGGTGTAAATGCACCTCGTCTTTTGCAGCGGCGTGCAGAACACAGTTTCGAGCCAGCTGTAACGGCATACCCGTGACTGGTATTTCGGTCACGATCTTATTCCATTCAGCGGGCTTCCATTTTAGATCGGCTGGTGGTAGTTCAGGCGTAGCTTGTTCCTCCTGAACTTGCTCCGCTTTAACACCGGTTGCCTGTTTCTTTGCAGTGGATTTTGCGGTCGCTTTTACTGCGCGTGGCTCGGTCGCTGAACTTGCGGGTGCTGTCGCTTGTTCCGCAGGCCGAGGGGCCATCGGTTCACGAGGTTGCGCAACAGCTGCCTGTGCAGGGTTTGGAGTACTAATATCACCTGCGCTGGTATTAGCTGCATTGGTAGCAGTGGATGCGACAAATGGCTTAAAAGCCATCATTCTTATCAACGCCATTTCCAGTGCCTGACGTTGATTAGGAGCGTAAGGCATATCCCGACGACCGGTCAGACCAATCTGATACCAGAGCTGAACATCCTGCGGGGCTATTTGCTTTGCAAAGTCCTGTAAACGTTTTTCATCGTGCACATTACCCTGCACACTACCAATGGTTTGGACCGTCGCGATCTGGTGTAGTAGTGCCAGCAGCTCACCCAGCACATAACTATAGTCCGGTACATAAGCCGCCAGTTCCTCAACTTGCTTGAACACCTGGTCAGGCTTATCTGCTGCCACAGCATCAAGTACATCGTACAAACGCGACGGTGAAAAGCGACCTAACATGGCCTCTACTTCGGCGGAGGAAATACTACCTTGTCCATAGGCAATCGCCTGATCGAGCAGGCTCAGTGCATCCCGCACACTGCCATCTGCCGCTTGTGCCACATGGGCCACAGCCAACTCTTCGTACTTAACTTTTTCACTGTCCAGCAACTTAGCCAGATAGGGCCGCAGCAACTGATCCGGCATTTCCTTCAGATTAAACTGCAGGCATCTCGACAACACCGTGACGGGCAACTTCTGTGGATCAGTTGTTGCCAACAGAAACTTTACATGTGGCGGTGGTTCTTCCAGAGTTTTCAACAGTGCATTAAAACTGCTCTTTGAAAACATGTGCACTTCGTCAATCAGATAAACTTTGTAGCGACCGCTGCTTGGTGCATAGGCAACGTTATCAAGCAGTTCACGCGTGTCATCAACACCGGTACGCGAAGCCGCATCGACTTCAATCAGATCGAGAAATCGACCTTCATCAACCTGTGTACATGCAGAGCATTCACCACAGGGTGTCGAGCTAACGCCTTTCTCACAATTGAGGCTTTTGGCAAAAATTCGAGCAATGGTGGTTTTACCGACACCGCGAGTGCCGGTAAAAAGATAGGCGTGATGCAGCCGATCCTGATCGAGCGCGTTAGTCAGAGCACGCAGCACATGCTCCTGACCGAGCATGTCTTCGAATCGCCGCGGCCGCCAGCGGCGCGCCAGTGCTTCGTAGCTCATTTAGCCCGGTACTCGCTAACCAGGCACTCGCGCAGAGCCCACCGGTGCTGCACACAGGAAAACCGGATATAAAGAGTCGTCGGTTTTTTCAACAGGTATGGCACGGTAGCGAGGCAATCCTGACTTAAAGTCGGCATGTGTTCTAAGATGCCTGCGTAGCGAGGTGGTCCGGAGCGAGGACGTTCGGTTCTGCAGTGCAGACTCCTGAGTGTTGGGTGGCACCTTACACCAGCCACATCCCGGCACCCGATTCCACCGCTGCCGCTGCTCCCTTCCGGGCCTGACGGGGTTAACGGCTTCTCGTCGCGAGAGGGCCGATGCAAAGCACCATAAACAAGCCGGTATTGTCGGGGTTTGCTGGCACTCTTTCAAGGTGTATCGTCATTTTACTGAGACCGGTAAAGTTGCGTCGCAGATCTGAACCTCCGAGCAGCACCTGAGCCTGTGGAGAAAAATTAGCACAATCCGGTTGATAACGAGGGTAAAATCCAGACTTCCGAGTCGGACCGCAAGCACAGGTAATGTCACAGCGAATTCTTATCGTGGAAGACGAATCAGGCATCAGGCAATTGATCAGCGATGCTCTTGACGGACATGACTACCAATTGATGATGTGTAACAACGCAATGACAGCAAAAGCGGAGCTTGCAAAGCAAACCCCGGATCTCGCTATCATTGACTGGATGATGCCGCAGGTGACAGGTATTGAACTGACTAAGTTACTTCGATCAAACGAAGTAACAGCTAACCTGCCTATCATCATGTTGACCGCTCGCAGTACCGAAGACGACACCATTGAAGGGCTGGATGCAGGGGCTGACGACTACATTACTAAACCTTTTTCTCCGCGTGAACTACTGTCACGTGTTCAGGCAGCACTGCGAAGATCCACAGCCCGTCAAAACACCAATACATTGCGACACAATGATCTGGTCGTACACCTCGATGCCCTTAAAGTTACTGTAAAAGACGAAACCGTGGCACTCGGACAAACCGAATTCAAGATGTTGCAGTTCCTGCTAAGCAACCCCAACCGGGTATTCAGTCGCGCACAGTTGCTGGACAATGTGTGGGGCTTAAATAGTGATGTTGAAGAGCGCACGGTAGACGTTCACATCCTGAGGCTGCGCAAAGCCCTGCGTGCCAGTGGCATAACAAAACTCGTAGAAACCGTGCGCGGCGCCGGCTACCGGATCTCTACCTAGTGTCTCCGCAACCGCATCTCTCGCAGGAAAAGACGCGCCTTGTCCTGATCGGAATTTTTGGCCTCGTGATCGGCTGGGTGTCCGGTTCAATCTGGATGGGACTGGCAATCACGTTTTTTTTCTACTCTTGCTGGCTGATCTATCAGGCAAGACAGGTAGATGTATGGTTGCAAAAAGGCGCACACAGAAACGCAGCTCCGGACACAGACGGTGTTGTCGGCAACATAGAAAAACTAATCTTCAGACGCAAGCAAAGTGATAAAGCCCGTAAAGCCCGGATGATAAAAATACTGGGTTGGTACAACCGGTCAGCGGCAGCACTACCAGATGCAACAGTAGTAACCAATAACAACTATGAAATAATCTGGGCAAATGATGCCGCAAGAACCTATCTCGGTATTCGTGGCACGCGCGATGCCGGGCAAAGAATAGACAATCTTGTGCGCGATACCGATTTTCAAAAGTACATCAAAGACAACGATACTACTGATCCTGAAATTGAGATTAAGTCACCGTCAAACAAGAATCTTTCGCTCTCTATCAGAAGAGTCGCCTACGCGGAGAACATGTATCTTTTTAGTGCACGCGATGTCAGCCAGCGCGTGCAACTACGCGAAACACGTTCGGCATTTGTGGCAAACGCATCACACGAGTTAAAAACACCACTAACAGTAGTTAACGGATACCTGGAACTCTTAAGTGCAGACGAGTCATTACCACAAGCCGCCAGAGAGAAAATTTCTATTGCTGAAGACCATGCAATACGCATGAGAGACATCGTCACGGATTTGTTAACTCTCTCGAAACTTGAAAACCAGCAGCTTGAGAACTCGAAACTCACACCTGTTGCAGTTGGCGAGATTCTCTCAGCCATTGCGGAAGATTTTAAAATTAACAAATCAGGTAGAAACCATATCTTCGAAACAGACATAGACATCGGTCTTTTGCTGCATGGCAGTGAGTCCGAAGTCAAAAGTGTTTGTACAAACTTGTGCTTTAACGCAGTGCAACATACACCGGCGGGCACTACCATCAACATTGAATGGAAACCAACGGCAGAAGGCGGTGCGCAAATGATCATCCGCGATGACGGACCAGGCATACCAGCTCAACACCTGCTTCATATTACCGAACGTTTTTACCGGGTAGATAACGAACACTCACGCGAATCCGGTGGTACCGGACTGGGCCTGTCGATTGTCAAACACATCGTCAACCGACATCAGGGCCTGCTCGAGATCAATAGTGAACCCGGCCAGGGAACAAGCTTTGTGATTCGCTTTCCAGCTGAAAAAGTGCTGCTGGATTCCTCGCAGTTACCCCTGTCCGATAACCTGTTGCCCAGCGCTTATCCGCACACGTATTAGTTAACAATGGCTGCTTGAATTGTCAGAGCGTTTACCCTAACCGTATGGCGATTTGCACCACCACGAAGCAAAAACAACCAAGAAAAATATACATCCCGAATCCCTCCAGAATAGAGCTCTTTGACGCGACGTGGATTTTGGATTTTTTGCGCCTGCGCCTGCGCTTTTTTCCTTCTTCTTTCAAGCTGGTCGAATTTGAAGCAGTGTTACTCATGGAAGCGTCCCTGGTGCGATGCTTATATTTATCGCACTATTCAATTCAACAATTCTTTCGACTGCCTCTTAATTTTCGAAAGTAAATCTACTCGAACTGTCTTATGACTATAGCCGCGCGCATGGTGCTATTTCTCAACAAACGTTGTTTTCGCTCATATTTGCTCTTGCCAAAGCCTCATTAGAGCGCTCAAATCCCGGCGAATTCCATCGCCGGGATTTTATTAGGACACTACCTAACGCCGCTTGTCACACAGCTGTCATATTCAGGGTCCATACTCCTCGTACACTTAAGAATACAGGACTTACCAATGCCAGCGAAAAGTGCCCGATTAATTACCACCATTGCTACCGCTCTGATTTGCTCTGGTGCTGCTGCCCAAAGCGCACGCGATCAAATCAGCATTGTCGGATCTTCGACGGTCTATCCTTTCGCTACAGTGGTGGCTGAAAGATTCGGACAAACGACAAAGCACAAAACGCCAAAAATTGAATCCACCGGATCAGGTGGCGGAATGAAGTTGTTCTGTAATGGTATTGGCGTTGAGCATCCAGACATCACCAACAGCTCGCGGCGGATTAAAAAAGGCGAGTTCGAAAACTGTGCAGATAACGGTGTTACTGACATTATCGAAGTACTGATTGGCTACGACGGTATCACCATGGCTAACTCAGTGGACGCGGATCAGCTCGAAATGACTCGCAAGGATATCTTTTTGGCACTGGCTAAAAAAGTTCCTGATCCAAATGGCGGCGACGAACTTGTTGATAACCCCTACACCACCTGGGCAGACGTTAATCCCGAACTACCGGCAATAGACATTGAAGTTATCGGACCACCGCCAACCTCCGGCACCCGGGATGCATTCGTCGAGCTCGCAATGGAAGGTGGATGTAAGGCTATTGATTCAATTGCAGCACTGAAAAAATCAGACAGCCAGAGCTTTAAAGAAATTTGCCACACCGTTCGTGAGGACGGAGCGTTCATCGAAGCAGGTGAGAACGACAACCTCATTGTGCAAAAGCTCGAAGCAAACCCTGACGCACTGGGTATATTCGGCTTCAGCTTTCTGGAGCAAAATAGCGATATCGTACAACCGTCGTACATAGACTCCTTTGAACCAACATTCGAATCTATCGCCGATGGCAGTTATCCGGTATCACGACCCCTGTACTTTTACGTCAAAAAAGCGCACATTGGGGTAATACCTGGGATAGCAGAGTATCTGGCCGAATTCACCAGTGAAGGTGCATGGGGTGAAGAAGGTTATCTTGCTGACAAAGGCATGATCCCTCTGGCAGATGACAT
>CAYPDN010000086.1:0-11935 GCA_964409445.1 uncultured Granulosicoccaceae bacterium | reverse complement strand
AGTCCTGAGACAAGCCAGCCTTGCGACGAATATCATCATCACGCAGTGAGACTTCCTGCCCTGCATACTCACTGGCACCCTCCGCACACAACCAGGCTATTGCTTTAGCCGGCCACTCAGCGTCTATGTGATCGGACATTTCCATTTGACTGACCGGGTTGATTCCCGATGCCTTGATCAGAACCTGCATGTCTGTAGCTACAGTACCGGGACTCAGGCTCACCACATTTACACCGGAAGCCGCAGCTTCTTTGTGTGCGCACAGCGTTAACATATGTGCTGCGGCTTTAGAGGCACAGTAGTGGCTCCATCCTTCCAGCGCACTATGTGCAGCGCCTGAGCCTACAGTGACGATTGTGCCGTACTGTTGCGCCATCATTATTGGCAGTGCTGCACGTATTCCATGATAGACGCCGTTAAAATTGATTGACGTCGCATGACTCCACGTAGCGGGATCAGAGGTTGCGATATGACCGATCGGCTCTATGACCCCTGCGTTGTTGACCAGTCCGTCGAGCCTGCCGAAGGTCGACTCACAATGTGATATTAAACCCTGTACGTCTTTATATTTGCTGACATCGCAGATCACAGCCTCTGCTTCACCGCCGCGATTTCTGATCTCCTGAGCATTGTGCTTAATCTCGTTTTCGTTGCGAGCTGCGAGAATGACAGATGCACCTGCCTGTGAGAGTTGCAAAGCCGTTGCAGCGCCTATACCGCGGCTGGCACCGGTAACGATGATCGCCTTTCCACTCAGACTCGTCATATTTATTTTTGTCCGTTGTAGTCAGATTCTGGTGACATACAGTATACACTGCAGGCGGTCTGTAAATGGAACTGTGTTGATGTGACTTATCCTATTGTCTTGAATTGCAAGTGAGCTCTGAGGCGGTAAGCGTCTCTCGCGCCAGGCTAAAATAAATCTCCGCATTGCAGATGATCTGCCTGGCAGTGCTGTCTTACACGGTTAACTACACAACGCGGCTCGCGCTGGCATCGTTTTAACGCAAATTGGCTGAAACTTGACAAGCATTTACGCTAATTTGTTGCACCGCTTGGCAGATCAATGCAGAATTACGGCCCGTTTCGTGCGGCACATACCCCAAAATTATTTTCCCCAATTAGCTCGAGAGTGTAGACCTGTGAATATCGATGCGATTCCCGTTGGCAAAATACCCCCCGAGGATATCAACGTGATCATCGAGGTACCGATTGGCGGAGAGCCGATTAAGTATGAACTCGATAAAGCCTCCGGTGCTTTGTTTGTCGACCGCTTTCTCTACACGCCAATGCGCTACCCGGGCAATTATGGTTTCGTGCCGCATACGCTGTCTGATGATGGCGATCCGATTGATGTATTGATCTGCAATACCAGACCGCTGGTGCCAGGTGCAGTTATGAATTGCCGACCGGTTGGTGTGCTGGTGATGGAAGATGATGGCGGTCAGGATGAAAAGATTGTTGCGGTGCCGTCCGACAGTATTTCTCAGCGTTATGTGAATATTCGCAACTACACCGACTTGCCGGATATCACTCAAAATCAAGTGCGACACTTCTTTGAGCACTATAAAGATCTTGAGGATGGCAAGTGGGTGCGCATCGATGGCTGGCGCGATAGCGCGACTGCCAGGCGAATGATTCAGGAAGCAATGGCTCGTCTCGAGAAACAGAAAGCCGCCTGACAGTTATAGGCTTTTAGTCAGACTGCGCAGCTTTTTACAGCCCCGTTGAAGTTCACATAACGACTGGCCATTGCGACTGGCAAAAGCGTCGTCCTGACACCAGAAGACTTTACACCGCTTTATAACTGCTTTTAGTGTCGAACATTGTCACAGGGCGAGCCTGTGCACGCTTGCCAGGTTTATATGGGTGATCTTCCGTCAATTTTTTGAATAGAGTGCCGTTCTCTTAAAAGATGGACTCCACGCTTGTCGGAGCCCTGTTTGCGGAGCGCTTTAATGAATTCACGATCTTCACTTTTCAGGCTTTCAGGCCTGCGGTGGCTGTGTGTGGTGATGGTCATCGCATTGTCTGGCTGCTATGGCGCCAGCGAGTTTAGCTATACCGATGAAGAGATTGCACTAGCCAGCAACCTGGATCCTGGTGAGCTTGGAGATGACTTTTGGGCCGAGCTTGCGCTGGGCTATGATGAATTTGTACCTGAGCCCGGCATAGGTGCTGCGATCGATGCCAGTGAATTCATCAATCAGGGGCGTTGGGGCGAGTTGATCGATTGGCCTGAAATTGCAGTTGGTGCCGCCAATATGACTGATGGTCGGATTGTTACCTGGGCGTCAGAGGTTGACGATTTCTTCGGCGATACGACAGAAGTTACCACTGCCTCTATCTACAACCCGTTAACGGGTGTATTCGAGGACGCAGGTCACTCGGGACACAATATGTTCTGTGCCGGTATATCAATGCTGCCTGACGGACGTATTTTTCTGGCGGGAGGTGGAGTTTCGGTCTCGACTGTCAGTGTGTTTGAAGACAACCGGTTTCGAGAGATCGAATCGATGGCAATGGCACGCTGGTACCCGACCAGTACCACGCTCCCATCCGGTCAGGTGCTGACGTCATTAGGTACAACAGCTTCTGGTAATTCGGAGCTCTGGACTGATGGCTACGGCTGGCAGATGCTCGACAACTTCGATCTGAATTCATCGCTTGAGTTTCCCTACTACTATAACGACTGGTATCCGGCATTAAATGTGGCACCTGACGGCAGCTTGTTTCATCCAGGTCCAAACAATGAAATGTTTTCGATAAACCTGGATCAGGATACTGGGTACAGCGCGCATGGACCACGTGAAATCGGTGGCAATGATCGGCTTTATAACACCACAGTGATTTATGATGTGGGTAAGATGCTGGTCGCGGGTGGTGGGCAACTGGATGCAAAAAATACGGCACTGACAATTGACTTAAACGGTGCAACACCGGTTGTTGAGGCTACACAACCGATGGCGAACGCGCGCACCATGCAAAACAGCGTAGTTCTGCCAAATGGTGAAGTGCTGGTGATTGGCGGCAACACAAGTGGCAGGCAATTCAGCGATGACGGCTCGATACTAACCCCTGAAATCTGGAACCCGGAAACCAAACTGTGGCGTGAAGTCGCGCCGCATCAAGCGCCACGCAACTACCATTCAACTGCGTTGCTAATGCAGGATGCGAAGGTGATCTCGATGGGTGGCGGATTATGCGGTGCGTGCAGAACAAACCATCAGAATGGCGAAATTTTTGAGCCGCCTTATTTGTTTGATACGGCTGGTGGACCGGCAGCTCGGCCGGTAATAACAGATGCACCTGTTGTTGCCAAAGCCGGGGATGCTCTGACTCTGACCGGTTCTAATGATATTGTGAAGTTCAACATGGTGCGTCTGGTTGCAGTGACACATCACCATGCGACAGATCAGCGCTTGGTGCCGGTGAATTTTAATAAGGTTGGTGCCGGAAACTATGAGCTGCAACTCAATGCCAATCCAAACGTTTTGATTCCTGGGTATTACTGGATCTTTGGTCTTGATCAGAATGGTGTGCCGTCCGTCGGCCATCAGATACAAGTGGAAGTGACATCTGATGTTGTAGAAATGCCGGCTGCTACTGACACAAATATTAGCTATGAATACTACGAAGGTTTCTGGACTGAGCTGCCGGACTTTGCATCAATAACACCTGTAGCAACTGGTACCCAGTCTAACTTCTCTCTTAATAATAGAGAGCGTAATGAGGCCTACGGTTTTGTATTTACTGGTTCGATCAATGTGCCGACTGACGGTGTTTATACGTTTTATCTGTCCTCTGATGATGGTAGCCGTTTGAGTATAGACGGTAGTATTGTGGTGAATCACGATGGTGAACATAAATTTGAAGATGAAGCGACTGGTGCAACCTTTCTTGCTGCGGGTAGCCACGACATCAGGCTTGAGTACTTTGAAATAAATGCTGCTGACGCGCTGTTGTTGTCCTGGTCTGGACCAGGTATGACAAAAAGACCAGTGACTAAATTTGACCTCGGCAGTGAAGCAAAAGATACGCAACAGGTAGTGTTGCCAGATCTGCTGCCAGCTGTGCCATTGCCACCTGCGGTTATTGAGCCCAGAGTTAGTTACAGTTACTACGAAGGTAACTGGAACAGCCTCCCATTGTTTGATGCTTTACAACCTGTGAAAACAGGTTCGCTTGACAATTATTCGCTCGCACCGAGAGAGCAGGATAACTTTTACGCGTTCCGTTTCGATAGCAGAATCTCGGTTGCCACGGCGGGAGCATATACGTTCTATACCAGTTCCGATGATGGTAGTCGGCTATATGTTAACAATCAGCTGGTTGTAGACAACGACGGTTTGCACCCAAAAATTGAAAAGAATGGTGTGATAACGCTTGCGTCTGGTGAGCATGATGTGCGGGTTGAATATTTTGAGAAAAATGGTGGAGATGCGCTTGAGGTGCAGTGGAGCGGTCCGGGAATAGATAAAGAAATAATACCTGCCACGGCATTTGTGGAGCCAGCAGTTGTTTTAAATCCGGTAACAAATGTACCCATTGATAAATTGAAGTTCGAACTATTCGATGGTGTATTTACCTCACTTACCGAGTTCGACGGATTAGTTGCTGATGTTACCGGTACCACTGATGCTTTCGAATTATCCGTGGCGTCCGGATTCAATCTATACGGCTTGCGTTACACCGGTAAGTTGCAAGTTGATACTGCTGACACTTATACGTTTAAGCTGGCATCTGATGATGGTGCAAAGCTGGTTATCAATGGCAGCGAGGTTGTTAACATCGACGGTCAGCATCCGGTAATTGAAAAAACCGGTGTGGTGGCTTTAACTCCGGGCTTGCATGATATTGTCGTTGAATATTTTCAATCGGGTGGCGGTGCAGAACTGCAGTTAGAGTGGGCAGCGACCGGGCAGGTGTCAGCGGCTATACCCGCTTCTGTATTGTACTCGTCTGATGCAACAGTGGCGGATGTATCACCGACATCTGTAAATGTTGGATACGCCGTCGCACCCGTTTGGGACTACGACCTATACTACGGTCTCTGGACTAATCTTCCTGACTTCACCTCTTTGACTCCGGTTGTGACCTCGGTGACTTCGGCTCTTGATCTTAGCGTATCTCCGGTGACTAGCAATTTCGCAATCAGGTTTAAGGGCACAATTGAAGTTGCTGTTGCCGGTGAGTACACCTTCTTCAGTTCTTCTGACGATGGCAGTCGTGTCACTGTTAATAACCAGCTGGTTGTAGACAACGACGGACAGCATCCACTAATAGAAAAGCAGGGCTTGGTAACCCTCGCTGCCGGTGTGCATGATATCGAGATAGCATTTTTTCAGGGTTTCGGTGGTCAGGGTTTTACACCGTCATGGTCAGGCCCGGGCTTTAGTAAAACAGAACTCATTCCGGGTGACAGTGCGGGCGGAGTTTCACAAGCTGCACTGCTGTCACCGCAACTTTCTTATAAGTACTACGAAGGTGCGTGGGCTGTGCTTCCCGACTTTAACACCCTGCAGTCCTCACGAAGTGGTCTGGTAAACAACTTTTTGTTATCGGTGCAAGGCACTGTTAATCAATACGGAGTGCAGTTTTTTGGACAGGTGAAAGTGGATGTTGCAGGCGACTACACCTTTTATGTCAGATCCAACGATGGCAGCCAGCTCACAGTGGACGGCCAGTTGGTAGTGGATAATGATGGTCGACACGGTGCTATCGAGAAGCAGGGCAGCATCGCGCTCCAAGCCGGTGTTCATCCGATAGTGTTGGAATACTTTCAGAACGGGGGCAGTGAGGCGTTGCAGGTATTTTGGTCCGGCCCCGGGTTCAGCAAGCAGCTGGTTCCGGACAATGTGTTGTTTCAGCCCTAATTAGATATTATGTTTCATAAATGATACAGATTGTACAATATATGAACGGAGAAATTGTCCAATAGTGAGAATTTCTGTTGATGCTAACTAATACACAGTAAAATTGCGCCGGTGGCGCATACTGTTAAATGCGCACAAGCAGGCAGAAGCACTTTTGATAAAGCAAGCGTTCCTGGCGTTCTTATGTGCGATTTGTTGTACATTCGCTCAAGCCGGGACAGACCAACAAACCAGCAACAAGCCAGTTGTCTATCTGACGTTTGACGATGGTCCGTCAGCGGATGATGTAACCGACCGTATTCTGGCAGTTCTTGATCAATACAACGCCCAGGCAACATTTTTTGTCACGGGTGCGCGTGCGAGTGCCAACCCGGAAAAAATTGTTCGGATCCTGGCTGCGGGACACGTCATTGGCAATCACACTCATTCCCACGGTAACCTGACCTTGCTGGCCGATCAGCACGTGGTCAACGAACTCAATATTACAAATGTCTATGTTCGTGCTGCGGGTGGTCCGCGGCTGAGTTGTTTTCGAGCACCGTTTGGTAATACTGATGCAAGAGTTGATGGCATTGCCAATGACCTGGGTCTGCAAACAGTAGGCTGGACTATCGACACTCGTGACTGGAACCCTTACATGGACAACGACTACCTTGCCACGCAACTTGATGATAGTCGCCATGAATCAATAGTACTGATGCATGATGGTCCGAAGTCGAGGTGGCGTACCCTTCAGGTGTTTTCGAACTGGATGAAAGAAAACGCGAGTTCTTATCAATTTAAAGCACTGCCGGAATGTATGCAGCCTCTCCCCGCTACATTTGCAAAGCTTGAATCAACACTGACGCCGTATAAGCGGGAAAAGGTCGCCGAGAGTATTCCGGAGCTACTCGCAAAATTGCGTACCTATAAAATTACTTTAGAAGCTGAGGTGGTTGCCCAGATAAGCAGCGAGTTAAGCAGCGAGTTAAGCGAGCTAACTGGCAAGATAGGCCAATAGAGTTTCCAAAAGTAGTAAGTACCAATCAATCTGTAGCAGTACTATCAGTTGCCTCAATGCTGCTTTGTATCATTTGTCTTTCCGCGTCAGTTAAAGCTTTATACCCTCTCGGGTATGGCCAGCCGTAGCCCCATCTAAAAGTTGTAGGTAAAAAAGGTGTGCCTCCAACACGGACGCCAGCGAGCATCAGTTTGGCTATTTCAGGCTGACCGGTTTGCGCCACGCAGCTCCGTAGATCCTGATCTGCCTGCAAGCGCTCTGCGTAGGTGCCCCCTTGCCAATACGCTGAATCGTGGGCGGTACAGCATGAGAGCCATAGGGTTTTTGTTGCAAGCGTGCCATCGGGAAAAGAACTACAGCCATCACTGGTGAAGGGCTGGAGTTCCTGTGCGCAGCCACTGGCGAATAGAACGCAGGCGATGAGTGCTGTTGAAGTCTTTGGTGAAATCATAAGCGGCCGGTAAGATTATTTAAACCTGTAAGACTATTTGAAGCTGATGTACGGAGTAATAGGGCATCAACGGTAGTCGCGAGTATAAACTGTTGGAGATCGCTATTGCGCTCAATGAGATCGTTATTCATTGCGCGTGTCAGATTTTTTATGATTCTCAATGTGCGCACTGTTATCAGTCTCGCTACCTCTCGATGAGACTCTGGCGGGCTGCATATTAGAATTGAGTATTGTGCTACGCAAGCGTTGAGCGGTGATTACCTGACGCCTGCCCATGGTCCACTTTCTGTGCATATACCATTTGCGCTGTACGTTGGCCGGCACTGCGAATTTCCATATTACGCTGAACAGATGAGTGATGCCGGAACGATTCAGCATTTTCAAGATCAGGCGCTTTAGCCAGGTCAAAATCGACTGCGGGATTATTAAAAGAGCGATGACTACGTAAGAGCTGCTTGCTGTCACAAACAAAATGCCAAGTGCAATCGAAGTGCGCAGCCACAGCGGGGAGTTCAGGTAGAGTTGTATAATTTTTAGTGAGGTTCGAGAAATAGAAGCCTTTAGCGATCGCAATTTATGGCGCCATGGCTTGTGTGAAAGAACTGCAAATCGGGTCGATGCTCTGATCAGGATTTGCTTTGCTTTCAGGAACAGAGAGTTCTTGAATAGCAGAACCAGAAATTTTGGCGTTAGAAGTTTAAGCCATCCTTTAAGTGTGGCAGACAAACCGATAAAAATTGGCAGCAGCAAGGAACGCTGGTGCCAGGTGATTGTAATCACAATGACAACAAACAAAATACCCAGTAGAGTGAGGAGTCGTGTACTGGCTGGTGGTTGTTTACTCAGAGCAATTCAACAGTTCAGGCTGAGCGGAATGTTGCAACAACAAAAAGCTTCGTGCGCCATTAGAACCGAGCCGGGAAACGGTAGTTTCACCGGCCGATTTATCACCGGGCGTTGCAACTGAATTCTGGACACTGTCAGATAATCTGAATTTTCACAGTGTATCGAACTAGCAGCTCTTCCAGTTGGGTGCGCGCTTTTCTGCAAAAGCGGTAGCGCCTTCTTTGCCGTCTTCACTGTTAAACACCAGTTCAACCTGTGCTTTCTGGTATTCCCAGAACTCTTCTTCTGTGCGGCCCTGCATTTCACAGAGTATTTCTTTGGAAGCCATCAGTCCCAATGGCGCGTTCTTCGAAATTTTTTGCGCAAGCTCAATTGCTGCATTCAGCGCTTCACCCTTTTCTGCAAGTTCAGCCACCATGCCAAGCTCGTGCGCTTCTTCGGCAGTGATAGGTGCACCGGTTAATGCCATTTTCATTGCGCGACCATAGGGCAGCACTCGTGGTAAACGCAACAGAGCACCCGCTGCTGCGAACAAACCAACAGTGACTTCAGGTATGCCGAACTTTGCACCTTTGGCAGCAACGATCAGATCGGTAGACAGCGCCAGTTCAAGACCGCCTGCCAGTGCAAATCCCTCTACTGCGGCAATTATTGGTTTTTTCGAGGCACGCTCGGTTATGCCACCGAAACCCCGATCTCCGACCATGGGCATACCCTTGCTGACAAACTCTTTCAGATCCATACCTGCACAAAAGCCGCGCCCGGCACCGGTTAAAACACCGACACTCACTTCTTTGTTTTGGTCAAGCTCATCGAGACTTGCCGCCAGCAGCTCGGCGAGTTCCAGATTAACGGCATTCATTGCATCCGGACGATTAAGGGTGATAATCATAACTCGATCACGTATTTCAGTAGTGACTTCGTTTGTCATGGTGCTTGCTCCGCTTGTTTTTGCCAGCTGGCGTAAAGATTAAGGGTTTATGAGTAATTTAAGTGTTGCATGCAGGTGGTGTGTTCGCAACCGCAGACAGCGGTTAAAAATCGACGCAGTGTTGCGCCATTGATTCATAGTACGGCCAACACTGATCTGCGATCTGTTGTTGGTTTTTGTCGAGATTGATTGTCTGTTGCTCTCTCGGTGTGCCAAAACCGGTTGAGGCTTCAACGCTGTGGTACCAGTATGGTGCCCACACACCATCGGATTCCCTTTTACCTGCAGGCCATTGCAGCATCTTCTCATCGAAGGGGATTGCGCAGTCGGCACAAAGAAGTTTTAGCGCCTCTTTCGGTTTTTGTAATAGTTTTACCGAGTCGATAACCAATGGCGCTGTACCCAGATGATCTTTTACGGCATCAAAAAGCCGAGCCTGTTGCGTAAAACCCAGATCAGATACGTCAGGATTTGGGCGCGATTTAGAGTACGAAGCCACTACTGCATCAGGGGCGCGGATAAGAAATATATTTTTGAGTTCAGCGAGCCAATCAAGGGGTATGTGTGGCAAAATATGTTGGGTCATGTGCTTTTGATAATGCACCGAGCAACCTGGTTTTACGCTTTTTATGCAGTTGCTGACTACCTCTTGCCAGTCTGTCGGCTGACTGGCGAGTATTTCCTGTTGCCCCGGATGTACGATTGAAGTATTCGCCAGATAGTGTGCATAGAACGGTTCGTCCGTTACAAACGTATCAGCACGATTTTCCCAGGCTCGCATCATTGCAGTAGAAATGTTGCGCGGTCCCGACCATGCCGCGATTCGAAGTGGTGCATCCATCTTTAGTATTCTTTGAACGTCACAATACGCTAGGTTGTGAGTGCTGCAAATGACTCGCTGGCGGCTGCAATGGTTTTGTCTATGTCCTGGTCACTATGTGCTGTTGAAATGAAACCTGCTTCAAAAGCGGAAGGTGCCAGATAGACCCCGCGTGACAACATCTGATGAAAGAAAGTTTTGAATTTCTCTGCATCACAAGCCATGACGTGTTCGAAGCGGGATATATTTGTTTTGTCAGTAAAAAACAATCCGAACATACCGCCAACAATATTATGTGAAAGGGCTATACCGTTTTTTGTTGCGGCTTTTTGAACGCCGTCTACCAGACGCTGCGCTTTTTGTTCAAGCGTCTGGTAGAAGCCGTCTTCACTTAATATATTGAGTGTTGCAAGTCCTGCGGCCATTGCAACCGGATTGCCTGATAAAGTTCCTGCCTGATAGACCGGGCCAAGGGGTGCCAGGTGATGCATGATGTCTTGTCGCCCGCCGAATGCTCCAACCGGCATGCCACCACCAATGATTTTACCGAGCGTTGTTATGTCGGGGGTAACGTTGTAGAGAGATTGTGCACCACCTTTGGCGACCCGGAAGCCTGTCATTACTTCATCAAAGATCAGTACCGCGCTATGTTCATCACACAAACTTCTTAAGGCTTGTAGAAAGCCCGGGTCTGGTGGTATGCAATTCATATTGCCTGCAACGGGTTCAACAATGATGCAGGCAATTTGGTCTTTATATTTTTCAAAAAGATCGCGCACGCTTTGTTCATCATTAAACGATGCGGTTAATGTATGTTCTGCAAATGAGGCTGGCACACCGGGTGAGCTGGGTACGCCCAGAGTCAGTGCGCCTGATCCTGCATTGACCAGCAGGCAATCTGAATGACCGTGATAACAGCCTTCAAATTTTAATATTTTATCGCGGCCGGTAAATCCGCGGGCCAGGCGAATTGCACTCATGGTGGCTTCTGTGCCTGAGCTGCACATGCGGACCATGTCCATCGATGGAATCAGTTCGCAAACCCGTTGCGCCATTGTCGTTTCGATTTCAGTGGGCGCACCATAGCTTAAGCCCGACTGCACTGCCGTCATCACAGCATCAATTACTTCGGGGTGTGAGTGGCCAGCGACCATCGGGCCCCAGGAGCCTACATAGTCAATAAGTTGTTTGTTGTCACTGTCGTAGATATACGCACCTTCGGCGCGATTGATAAATAGTGGCGTGCCACCGACACTTTTAAATGCACGGACTGGCGAGTTAACTCCACCTGGAATGTATTTTTTTGCGGCTGAAAACAGTTCATCAGAAGGGGCCAAGTCAATGCTCCGTAGCTTTTTGATAGTTGTGTGTGTATCTATGAGTACCTGGATTGCGTTGCTCAACCGCCTGCATCTTACACAGTCAGTTGTTACGCCTTGTTAGTGGATATGCACCAGACACTGTTCAGGTACATAATACAGCGGGGCTGAAGTTTTGGCATCAAACTGTTTTTTGCGGGTTAACGGTCATGGAACTGAAGAAATACATGTGTGTTGTGTGCGGCTGGGTATACGACGAAAAGCTCGGTGCACCGCAACACGGACTACCTGCCGGCACCAAGTGGGAGGATGTGCCGGATGACTGGGTGTGTCCTGACTGCAACGCCGGGCGCGAAGATTTTGACATGATAGTGCTTGAGTAGCTCGTCACACTTAAGATCTTGTCAATTCGAGGAGTAGTGGGCAGCACGCTGGAATGCTTCTTGTTGTTTTTAACTCGATTTAGCAATTAATTTCGCGGTATGCCAGCCGTTTAGCATTGATCCCCGGTCAATGCAGAATCCCACGGTTAAATCCGGGCGTATTCATCGGCTCAGGCAGGCAGCTCGCGATTCCAGGTCGAGATAGCAAATGTCACAGTACACCTCCTTTTACAAATTCATCTCAGAAGAGCAGCGTGAGCGACCGTTTTCCGGTGGCAAGCTAACTGGCTTGTTGCTTGAGGTTTTATC